>CAZZIE010000001.1:0-67292 GCA_964654185.1 uncultured Spirochaetaceae bacterium
GTCGGTCATGATCTTGAGCTGCGTCGCCGGCGTGGTGTGGTCCTCGAAACGCATCTTGTACCCGACGATCTCGCTCCGCTCGGCGGCGCTCGGAAGATCCTCGGCGCTGGAGCTGCCGTACTGCGGCGTCTCCGCGTCCGCCTTCCCGCTCGGCGCGGAGCGGTGGCCGCCGGGCGTCGGCCCGTCGGCATCGCTCCCAGAGTCTTCAGGCTCGGAAACGTCGAGTTGCCGGGCAATGTAGTCGGAGACGGAGACCGCCGCAATGCGCCGCGGCTGGGTCACGCCGATGACGCCCTGACGGCTGTAGCCGGCCTCGTGGAGGATGATGGGCAGCTGCGTCGTCTTGCCGGAGCCGGTGGGGCTCTCGACGACGATGACCTGGTTGTCGGCCAGAGCGTCGAGAATGCGGTCCTTCTGGCGATAGACAGGTAAGTCGTGCGGATGCATGCGGTTATTCGGCTCCCCCGGTGGCTTCGGCTTCGGCGACAATGCGGCGGACGTGCTCGACGGCGGTCTCGACGGAGACGGCATCGAAGCTTTCCCGGGTCGCCAGGTTCTTCACGTTCACGACGTCCTGCGCCGCCTCATCCGGTCCGCAGATGACCGCCGCCGGAATGCCTTTGCGCTCGGCGAACTTGAACTGCGCCGGCAGCTTCCGGGACTCCGGGTAGACCTCGCAGCGCAGGCCGGCGCGGCGAAGCTCCTCGGCAATCGCGTGGTAGCGCCCCAGGAGGGAGTCGTCCATGTAGAGGACGATGACATCGGCCGACGGTACCGCCGCGCGGGTCTCGCTCACGGCGGCGAGGAGCCGGTCCACACCGATGGACGCACCGACCCCCGGCAGCTGCTCCTTTGTGTAGAGGCTCGCCAGGTCGTTGTAGCGCCCCCCGGAGCAGATGCTCCCGATACCCTCTTCCGTGTCCAGAAAGGTCTCGAAGACCATGCCGGTGTAGTAATCGAGTCCCCGGGTGATCGAGGGATCCAGGACGATCCGGTCGCCGATGCCGATCGCCTCGGCGTGCTCCAGGATCTGCGCCACCCGGAGCGCGTCGTCCGCGGCGCCCCCCGCCAGGGCGGTGAGGTGCTCCAGGACCGCGGCGTTGCGGGCCGCGGGGGTGGCCGCGGACTCGGGCGGCTCCTCGGCGTCGGGGCGGGAGGGCGCCGGGCCGCGGGTCTTGTCGCCGGCGGGGTGGGGAGGCGCTGCGCCGGGTGTTTCTTCGCCGGTGCCCGCACGCGCGTGCGCCTGCGCGTTCGCACTTGCGTCCGCACGAGCCCCCGCCACGAAGGCCAGGATGTCCGCCGCGGCCTCGGCACCTGTCAACTCGGCCAGGGCGTCCCGGGTCTTCTCCTCGCCGATCTTGCGCAGCTTGTCGACGGTGCGGAGGATCTCTTCGGAGTGTTCCGCCACTCCCAGGTAGTCGAGGAAGCGGTTGAAGATGGCGCGGTTGGAGATGCGTACGTGGAATGCCGAGAGGCCCAGCGCCTCGAGGGAGCGGATGATCATGAGGATGATCTCCAGGTCCGCCGACGCGGAGTCGGTCCCGACGATGTCGAAGTCGCACTGCATGAACTCGCGATACCGCCCTCGCTGGGTGTTCTCGCCGCGGAAGACCTTCGCAATGTGGTAGCGCTTGAACGGAAGGGCCAGGTCGTTGCGGTGCTGCGCCATGAAGCGCGCAAAGGGTACGGTCAGGTCGAAGCGCATGGCGACGTCGCGTCCGCCGTGGTCGTCGAAGCGGTAGACCTGCTTCTCCGTCTCGCCGCCGGCCTTTCCCAGAAGGATCTCCGTGTATTCGAGAACCGGCGTGTCGATGGGAACGAAGCCGAAACTTCGAAAGCTGCTTTCCAGGATGCCCAGTACGCGTCGGCGCTCCAGTTCCTCCTCCGGGAGAAAGTCGCGGAAGCCCTTCAGTACGCGCGGATCGATTCGGTCACTCATGGTTCAATCTCATTGGTAGTTCAGGTTGCTCATTGATGGCTCAGGGTGGTGGTTCGAGTCCAATATGCCCGTCCCGGCGCGGCATGTGCAAGGGCCCCTATCTGGTGCCGAAATTGTTGATGGCTTCTACGGCCGGTCCGGGCGCCTACACCCCACCCTCGGGCGCCTACACCCCACCCTCGGGCACGCGCATCTCCAGCCCTTCCATGGCGGCGAGGTACTCGAGCGCCATGTACCACTTGTACATGTTCACTCGCGGGGAGAGGGGATCGAAGGTGTAGAGGGCTTCCTCAGAGTAGAGCTCGAGCTTGCGCACGAGCTGGATGTTGATGCCGTCGACGCCGGCAAGGTGGAAGACGTGCTCGGTGCCTCCGGGATCGGAGAAGGTGATCCGGTCCGGAAAGAGTCTGAGGATCCCGGTACCGACGCGGCGAACCCGGGCGGAGCGGAAGCCCGTGTGCACGACAATGCCGTGCTCCTCGAAGATCGGGTGCTCCGGTAGCGCGGCCGCTCGCTCCCTACCCGGCCGCGCGGCCGCCTCGTCGGTGCCTGCGGCCGCCCGGGCACTCGCTGCGCCGGCCCGCGTGGCCGCTGCGGCCGGCCGTGCGGCCGCTCCCTCCCTGCCCAGCGGCGCACTCGCGGATTCGCCCGCTGCGGCCGGCCGCGCGGCCCCGGAGTCTTTCGCGGCACTGCCCGCCGCCTCGCCGGTGCTCGGCGCCGCGTCGACCGCGCCCTGCAGACGGCGCTGCAGCTCGGCGAGTTGCCATTCATTCCAGTCACGGACGGTGGTGTGAGTGGGGACGCCGCCGTGGGCGTGGAGAAAGCCCTCCGCGGTGTAGTCCCAGGTGGTCCCGCAGGAAGAGCAGGTGAACATATCCCGATGGGACCGAATGGAGTCGACGGCGCGGCAGACGGGGCAGGAGAAGAGGACGTTCTCAATGTACTCGGCCCGGCGCGCTCCCCGGTAGGGAATCATGCGCGAGGTCTGGAACTGGTAGTCATCGTGCTCCAGCAGGCTCTGGAGCTTGCGGTAGATCTCCTCCGTGGAGAGGGCGCGCACCTCGGCGGGATCGAAGGCGTGGTGGAACTCGACCAGGAGCTTGCCCCGGCGGGGCGACCGCGCCCACCGCGGATGGGCGAAGTAGGCACCCTTGAAGCGTGCGGTGATGACCGGGACCTTCAGGAGCTTCACCAACTTGGCGGTTGCCGGCAGGAGGGGGAGGGTAACCCCGTCCCAGGTGCGCTGCCCTTCCGGAAAGACTCCGATGACACCGGCGTTCCGGCGGATGCGCAGGATTTCCCGAATGGTCTCGAAGTCCGAAACTCCCTTGGTCTTCGGAATGGCGCCCACGAACTGCAGCAGGTACCCCTGGAGGGGCGACCGGAAGGTCTGGTCCGCCGCCACCCAGTGGACCGGATCGTCCGTGAGGATGCTGATAACGAAGGGATCCCAGTAGCCGACGTGGGTCGCCAGGATCAGGTAGGGAGGGCGTATTCCATTGAAGGCGTTGAGGCTTCTGGGGTGGATATCGAATCGCAGTCGCAGGTATGCTCCGAGCACCAGCTTGAGCAGCCGGTTGAAACCTCGGAACGTCCGACTCCGGCGTCGATCGATGCGCGCTTTCACCGTCTATGGTCCAATCTCTAGAGACGCAACCTATCAACCTCTGTTGACTACATCAAGTCTTTCATATACAAGGTGTGAGATTTTCGTTACCACCGGACTGCTTCGCGAGACGAGCTACGTAGAAGGGGGAACCCGTGGATTTCAACTGGACCCTGTTCGTCGACCTGGGAGCCATTTCCGCAGCCCTGCTCCTTGCGACCTTCATTCGCGCCAAAGTTCCGTTCTTCCAGCGCTTCCTGATTCCCAACGCCCTCACCGCGGGTTTCATTCTCCTGCCCCTGTACAACTTCGTCTTTCCGCACATCGGCATAACCGCCGACGGCCTCGGAGACCTGGCGTACCACCTCCTGGCGATCTCCTTCGTCGCGGTGGCGCTGCGACGCTCGCCGGAAGGGACCGAGCGCAAGGCCAAACGCCGCTTCTCCCTGGCAATCGGGATTCTCTCTCAATACGCCATACAGGCCTTCGTCGGGCTCATTCTCACCTTCGTCCTCATGTCGACGATCTTTCCGAAGCTCTACGAGCCCTTCGGGTTCCTCCTTCCCCTGGGCTTCGTGCTGGGACCCGGCCAGGCCCTCGCAATCGGGCGGGGCTGGACCGCCTTCGGCATTGAGGGCGCCGGCAGCGTGGGGCTGACCTTTGCCGCCCTCGGCTTCATTCTGGCGACCTTCGGCGGGGTCTACCTGATCAACTACGGGCTGCGCCGCCACTGGGTCACGAAGGAGCAGCTCTCCGCCATGCAGACCAAGACGGTCACCACCGGCATTGTGCCGCGGACCGCCCAGAAGAAGGTCGGCACGCGCCTCACGACGGAGACCGAAGCGATCGACTCCATGACCTTCAATGCGGCGATTGTGCTGATCGTCTACCTGCTGGCCTATCTCTTCCTGAAGCTCCTGAACTGGCTTCTTCCCCTTCTGGCGGGGGATGCCGGGGCGGACCTGGCGGTGAACCTCTGGGGGATCCACTTCATCTTTGCCGCCATCTTCGGCCTCGGGGTCAAACAGCTTATCGGCCTGGTCGGCGTCTCCCACGTGGTCGACAACGGTACGCTCACCCGGCTATCCGGATGGGGCGTCGACTTCATGGTGGCAAGCGCCATTGCGGCGATCTCTCTGGTGGTCGTGCAGCAGTACATCGGTCCCATCCTGATCCTCGCCGGGGCGGGAGCCATCCTCGCCTTCGTGACCCTGCCGTGGATCGCGTCGCGCCTTTACGAGGACCATCAGTTCCATCGGATGATTCTGCTCTTCGGCGTCTCGACGGGCACGCTCACCACGGGCCTGGCCCTGCTGCGCGTCCTCGATCCGGAGTTCGAAACGCCGGTCGCGACGGACTACGCCTACGCGAGCGGTATGGTCTTCGTTCTCGCCATACCATTCATTCTGTCGATAAACCTGCCGGTCCAGGCCTTCGCCAGCGGGAACAGCTTCTACTTCTGGCTCGCCGTCGCCGTCAGCGCCGCGTACCTGCTCTTCGTCTTCATCAGCTATCTGGTCCTCGCTCGCGGTAAGGCATTCAAGCGCGCCAGCGAGGTGTGGCTCAAGAAGTAGGGCGATCGGCGCGCCGGTTGTCCGGGCCGGCCTCCACGAACGCAGCGGCGCCGCGTCCGCCTCGCGCCGACGTCGCGCCGCTGCTGCGCCCTCTGTACACCCATGGCGCTTATCACTACCTTCGTCGAACGACATGATTGAGCTGCGAAACCCCTTCAACGACATTGACGGATACGAGTGCTTCGGCTGCGCTCCTCACAACCCGGCGGGCCTTCAGATGCAATTCTTTGAGGACGATGCTCACGTCCTCTCCATCTGGGAGCCGAAGGACCACTTCCAGGGCTACGATCACATTCTCCACGGCGGTATTCAGGCCACCTTGATGGACGAGCTTGCAAGCTGGGTGATTTTCGTGAAGCTCCAGACCGCCGGGTTCACCCGCGGCATGGAGGTCACCTACCACAGGCAGGTCCGCACGAACGCCGGTGTGGTCACCCTCCGCGGCTACCTGGAGTCCCGGAGCGACCGCGAGGCGGCCATTCGGTGTCACCTCTTCCAGAACGATGTGCTGTCCTCGGAGGCACTCTGTCATTACGTTGTATTCCCGGAGCACATAGCGCGGAAGCGCCTGCACTATCCGGGAATCGAGGCGTTTCGAGGTAGCCACTGATGGATCTGCTTTCCCATTCCTTCGACATGCTCATGGCACCGCTGGAGGCGAGCTCTCTGCGTCGACGTCGGGAGGCACTCGTCGGTCGCGCTGCAGGGCGCGTGCTCGAGGTAGGTGCCGGAACCGGTGCGAACCTTTCGCACTACCGGGAGTCGAACCTGGAAGAGGTCACGGTCTCCGACGTGGAGCTGCGGCCGGCCATTCTCACGCGGGGCGCCGGGGGCAACGGGAGCAACGGGAGCAACGGAACCGCTACCATGGTGCGGTTCCGGCGAACCGCCGTGGAGAATCTGCCCTTCCCGGACGCATACTTCGACACGGTTGTGTCCACTCTGGTCTTCTGTTCCGTTTCCGACCCCCACGAGGGGCTCCGGCAGGTTCGGCGCGTGCTCAAGCCGGGGGGCAAGTTCATCTTCATTGAGCACATTCTTCCCGAGCACGGGCTCGGTCGACCGCTCTTCAATGCGGTGACGCCGGTGTGGAAACACATTGCCGGAGGTTGCCATCTCAACCGGCAGACCGTTCGGTTCATTCGGGAGAGCGGCTTCCTGATCGAGGAGATGCGCTACTTCGCAAACGGCGCCTTTGTCCAGGGGATTGCAGAAAAGCCTGCGGACGGCGAGCCCGTCGTGCTCTGACACGTCGCTGCCCAGGTCCTACAGCGACACCTCATTCTGATCGTTGTTTCACGAAGCCGGCAATTCTGGAAAAGTTTCGATAATGGTGTTGACATTTTCCGCCGATGGGGTAGGCTACAGCGTACCATACAGCAATCGAAAGGATTGAAGAGAGTACCATGTTTCGAATGAACGCCGTTACAGATTATGCGCAGGTTTTTGCGGGACTGGTCTGTCCTGCCGGCGTTCGGTGCTCTTTCGACGGAGATTGCTCCTGAGCACGTGAGTTCCGGTAGTTAGCAGGGCCAGTCCGAGTCGGGCTGGCCTTTTTTTGTGGATGAAGCCCGACAGTGCACCTCCCCCCGGAGGTGCCGTCGGGCTTTTTTTTCGGCTGATTTCGTGTGAGGGACACCATGGCACACAAGGTAGACAGCGTACGGCAGTTTCGACGCCTCTGGAGCTTCATGGCGGGCAACCGACGGCGCTACGTTCTCGGCATCGTGGCGATCGGCGTTGCTGCGGCCTTCTCGTACGCGGTTCCACTGGTGGTTCGGTTCGTCATTGACTTCGTGATCGGGAATGCAGAGACCACCGGCCCGAGCGCCCTCATGGCCGCAGGAACCGTCGAGACGCTTCGCGAGCTTCTCTCAGGAAGGCTGTGGCTGGCGGGTATCGCCATTCTGGTGCTGACGCTTTTCGGCGGCGTGTTCTCGTTCCTGGCGGGGCGGAGCTCCGCCGTCGCCAGCGAGGGAACCGCAGCGCGGCTGCGGAACACCGTGTACGACCACCTGCAGCGGGTCCCCTTCTCGTACCACGTGAACGCGGCTACGGGCGACCTGATCCAGCGGTGCACCTCCGATGTGGACACGGTGCGGAAGTTCATGGCCATCCAGTTCATCGAGATCGGCCGGGCGCTCTTCATGACCGCCCTGGCTCTGCCCCTCATGATTTCGCTTCACGGGGGACTGACGGTCGTGGCGGTGGTCATGATTCCGCCGATCTTCATCTTCTCCTTCGCATTTTTCCGGCGCGTTCAGAAGGCCTTTACCATCTCGGACGCCGCCGAGGGGAAGATGTCTGCGGTTCTGCAGGAGAGTCTGACCGGGGTGCGGGTGGTGCGCGCCTTCGGGCGACAGGCGTACGAGGTGGAGAAGTTCGATCGCGAGAACGTCCGCTTCCAGCGGCTCACTTACCGATTGATCCTGCTCCTGGCGCGGTACTGGTCGATCTCCGACCTCATGAGCATGGCTCAGATGGGCATGCTCCTCGTTGCCGGGACGGTGCTTGCCGTGCAGGGCGCCATCAGCGTCGGAGTTCTGGTGGTCTTCGTGACCGTGGAGGGGATGCTCTTGTGGCCCATCCGGCAGATGGGACGCATCCTCACCGACATGGGTAAGGCGAGCGTGTCCTTGCAACGCATCGGTGAGATCCTGGACGCTCCGGTTGAAGCGGGCTTCGGCGGTGCGAGCGACCGTCCGGACCTCCGGGGTGGACTTGCGTTCAGGGATGTGAGCTTTGCCTACGGGAATGGTGAGCCCGTCCTCTCGGATATCACCTTCTCAGTGCGTCCGGGTGAGACCGTAGGCGTAATCGGTCCGACAGGATCGGGAAAGTCGACGCTCATGCAGCTTATCCCGCGCCTCTACGAGTACTCGTCGGGCTCCATTACCCTGGACGGCACCGAGCTGAAGCGAATCGACAAGGAGTGGCTGCGCAAGAACATAGGCATCGTCCTCCAGGAGCCCTTTCTCTATGCCAAGACGCTCCGGGAGAACATCGGGATCACCGGAACGGCGCACCCCGGCGGCAACGGCGCCGGGAACGGCCACGGCCGCGCCGGCATGGATGACGCCGCCATCTTCGAAGCGGCCCGGACCGCCTCGGTTCACGAGGTGATCCAGGGATTCGACCGGGGGTACGAGACCCCGGTAGGTGAACGGGGCGTCACCCTCTCAGGAGGGCAGAAGCAGCGCGTCGCCATTGCCCGGGCGCTGGTGAGAGACACCCCGATTCTGATCATGGACGACGCCCTGAGTGCGGTGGACATGGAAACCGACGCGGCGATCCGGCGGGCACTGCGCCTCCGGGCGCACGCGGCGACGACCTTCATTGTGGCGCACCGCATCTCGAGCGTCTCCCATGCGGACCTGATTCTCGTGTTGAACAACGGTCGCATCATTCAGGCGGGCCGGCACGAGGAGTTGCTCACGGTGCCGGGCATGTACCGGCGCATCTGGGAGCTCCAGCAAGCCGGCATTGATCATGCGGCGGATCGCGCCGCATTCGGACAGGAAACAGAGGGTGAAGAGTATGACAGCGTATACGGAGCAAGAGTTCTCCCGTAGGTTCGACTGGAGCTTGTGGCGCAAGCTCCTGCGCTACACCTGGGGATACAAGAAACATATGATCTGGTTGGCGGTTGTCATGGTCGCGGTTGCGGCCATTGACGCCGTCTTTCCCCTCTTCTCGAAGTACGCCATCGACAGCTTCATTGTGCCCGGCAGAACCGATGGCATCTGGAAGCTCATTGTCGGCTACGGCGCGGTGACCCTTGTGCAGGCGCTGAACGTGTGGCTGCTCATTGCGATTGCCGGCAAAATCGAGATGGGTCTGGCCTACGATCTGCGTGAGAAGGGGTTCGAGCGGCTGCAGGAGCTTTCCTTGTCCTACTACGACCGCACCCCCGTGGGCTGGCTCATGGCGCGGATGACCTCGGACAACCAGAAGCTCTCGGAGATCATCTCCTGGGGCCTGGTGGACGGGGTGTGGGGCGCGGTATCCATGGCCGCCTTCGCCGGGGTCATGCTCGTGCTGAACTGGAAGCTTGCGCTCATTGTGCTGCTGGTCCTGCCGCCCCTCGTCATTGCGAGCGGCTACTTCCAGAAGCGCATCCTGGAGAGCCACCGCAAGGTGCGGAAGCTCAACTCGGAGATCTCCGGCGCCTACAACGAGGGTATCCTCGGCGCCCGGACGACGAAGGCGCTCTCCCGGGAGGGGGAGAACCTGAACGAGTTCAAGGATCTCACCGGGCGCATGCGCCGCGCCTCGATTCGCACGGCGATCTTCTCCGCCCTCTATCTGCCGGTCGTGCTCATGCTCGGCAGCATTGGGACGGGCCTGGCCGTGTGGATCGGCGGTGCCGGCGTCGCCGCCGGTGGAGCCGTCGCTGGTGGGGCCGCGGGCGCGGCGGGCGCCGCCGCCGGAGCCGCAGCGGCCGCCGGTGGGACGAGTGCAGGGGCCTTCGGCATCGGCCTCTTAGGCCAGTCAATTACCTACGGCACCCTGGTCGCCTTCATCTCGTACACGGTGCAGTTCTTCGAGCCGGTACGGGAGCTGGCACGGATCCTGACCGAGTTGCAGTCGGCGCAGGCTGCGGCGGAGCGGGTCATGTCGATGATCGAGACGGAGCCGGAGATCAAGGACTCGCCGGAGGTCGAGGCGCGGTACGGTACGACCTTCGCGCCGCATCGTGAGGCCTGGGAGGAAATGGGCGGTCGCGTCGATTTCGAGGACGTGACCTTTACCTACCCGGGCGGAGAAACGGTGCTGGATCGCTTCAGCCTGTCGGTGCGCGCCGGGGAAACGGTGGCGCTGGTCGGCGAGACCGGGAGCGGCAAGACGACCATTGTGAATCTGGCGTGCCGCTTCTACGAGCCGACGACCGGGCGCATTCTCATTGACGGGCGCGACTACCGGGAGCGGTCGATCCTGTGGCAGTACTCCCATCTGGGCTACGTGCTGCAGGAGCCGCATCTGTTCAGCGGAACCATTCGCTCGAATATCCGGTACGGTCGTCTGGACGCCACGGACGCGGAGATCCGCGCCGCGGCGACCCTGGTGAACGCGCACGATCTGATCATGCGCAAGCCCGGCGGCTACGACACGAACGTCGGGGAGGGGGGCAACCTCCTCTCGACCGGCGAGAAGCAGCTCATCTCCTTTGCCCGGGCGGTGCTGGCGAATCCGCGCATCTTCGTCCTGGACGAGGCGACGAGCTCGATCGACACCGAGAGCGAGATGCGCATCCAGGAGGCGATTCAGCACGTCCTGGACGGACGGACGAGCTTCGTCATTGCGCATCGGCTCTCGACGGTCAAGTCCGCCGACCGCATTCTGGTCCTGGACAAGGGCCGTATTGTCGAGGAAGGTAGCCACGAGGAACTGCTGGAGGCGGGCGGCCGCTACGCCGCCCTCTACGACAGCCAGTTCGCCGTGGCGTAGCGCGCGGGCCCCCGCGGCGCCGGGCGAAGAGCCGCCGGGCGCGCGGGCCCCCGCGGCGCCGGGCGAAGGACCACCGCGCAGGGCGGGCCCCCGCGGCGCCGGGCGAAGGACCACCGCGCAGGGCGGGCCGCCGCGGCGCCAGGCGAAGAGCCGAACACACCCAAGGAGCACGCATGAACCTGGAAGTACGACACATCACCGACGACGAGCGCGCCGATGAGTTGCGCCTTCGCTACTACGGCTTTGCCGACTACCCGCCGGCGGAACTCGAGGAGCCCGACCTTCGTCGCATGCTCCCGGAAGAGATCCTCGGCGGCTTCGTGGATGGGCGCCTCGTTGCGTCCGCCCATCTGTACCGGTTTCACCAGTCCGTCCGGGGCGTCGTGAAGGCCATGGGCGGGATCGGCGGCGTGGCGGCCTACCCGGAGGTGCGCCGCCGCGGCGTGGTGCGCCGCATCATGCTCGAAACCCTCGCGGAGATGCAGCGCGAGGGCATGCCGGTGAGCATGCTGCACCCCTTCAAGGTCTCCTTCTATCGCAACTTCGGATACGTCACCGCGGACGACAACGTCGTGGTGGAGTATCCCACCACCGCCTTCGCGGAGTGGCTCCGCGACCCCGCGGCGGAGGAGGTGCGGATCGAGCGGCACGCGCCCATGGACGCCTGGGAGGAGTACTGCCACCTGGACGCAGAGAGCGCCGCGCCCGCGGGCTCCCCGGCCGCTCCGGCCGGCGCTCCGTCGCAAAGCTCACGCGGCGGCCCCGCCCCCGCGGGCCCCTTCCACGGTCCGGTCGTCCTCTCCAGCGCCGGCCGGGAGTTCATTGAGCGGCGGCTGGACGATCAGGAGATCGTGTTCTTCCGCCGGGGCGGGCGCACCCTCGCCGGCGCCGTCTTCCGCCGGGAAGGCCATGAGCCGGATGGGACCCTGCGCATCGCCGGGTACCGTTTCGTCGAGCGCGACGGCCTCGCCGCCCTGCTGCGATTCGTTGCGCTCCACATTGACCAGTGCAACACCGTCGTCATGAACGCCGCCCCGGCAAGCCTGCGCGGCCGACTCTTCCCGCACACCGGCGACATCGACGGGGAAGTCCGCGTCCAGGCCATGCGCCGCCCCTGGATGGTCCGCATTGTCGACGTCGCCGCCGCCCTCCGCGGCATCCCCGCTCCTGCAGCGGGCGACCTGGAGCTCTCCGTCTCCGACGAGCACTGCCCCTGGAACCGCGGCACCTACCGCCTCTCATCGTCCGGAGAGAGCCTTGAGGTCGATGTCAACGGCCGTCACACCGCGCAGGGCGACCCACCGCAGCCGGATACGCCGTCGGCCTCCGTGACGATCCACCAGCTCTCGGCACTCCTCTACGGCACCCACCCGCCGGCGGAGATCCTCCGGGACGCTCCCGGCGTGACCCCGGCGGCCCGGAACCTCCTGGCGGCGTGGTTTCCCGAGCGCTTCCTCTGGAACGACACGGGCTTCTGATCCCGCCGGTTCGCGCGGTTGCACCGTGAGGCCCGGTCCGGTATCCTCCGGGCATCCATGCAGCACGAACGGCCATCTCACCAGGGGCCCTCCCGGGCCGGACGTCCCGGGCGTCCCGTCGGCATCGTTCTCATTTCTCTCTTCGCTCTCTCGACCATCCTGAACTGTGCAACGACGGACCCGCACCGGCAGTACCTCGACGCGGCGGCGCTCCCCCTGGATCCGACCGTCGATGAGACGGTGCGGCCCGTCGCGGCGCACCTCTCGCAGAGCCGCGTGGTCCTCGTCGGAGAGGAGCACGGAGTGGTCGCGAACCAGGAGATCGAGGCGGCGCTCTTCGAGGAGCTCGTGCGCAACCACGGCGTCTCGGTCTACCTTGCCGAGTCGGCGTACTCCTTTGCCGCCTTCGTTCAGCACTACATAGAGACGGGCGACCGGGACCTCCTCGATCAGCTGACGGCGCGGCTCGAGGGAACCAACGCCGGTGTCGTGGAGCATCGGGAGTTTCTCGTGAGGCTGCACCAGCTCTACCAGGAGTTGCCGCCGGAGAAGCGCTTCCGCTACGTCGGTATTGACATTGAGCACATGGATGCGGTCGCCGTGAGCTATCTGCGCTGGAAGCTCCGGCAGGCGCAGGAGCACCTCACGGGGAGTGCCGGGGGCTCCGGCGCCAGCGGCGGCTCGTCAGAGCGCGCTGCCCCACCTTCCAACCGCGCCGCCGCGCTCCACGCCCGGCTCGAGGAGGTGCTGTCGGATGCGAGCTTCGATCACCGCGGCGTCCGCGGTGTCGCCGAGGCGCTCCGCGCCGAGATCGCCCGCGCCGGCGACGCCTTCCCGGCACTCTTCCCCGGGGACGCGTCGGGCATCCGCATTGTCGTCGACAACATCATCGCCGGACATGAGCGGGATGCCGCCGGGGCGCCGACCGAGCGGAAGCTGCGTCGGGATGCCGCGATCTACCGGACCTTCCGCCGGGTGGACGCCATGCTCGGCTCCTCCAGGGCGGGGACCGCGGAACCTGCTCGTACCGACCCGGCGCCGCGTTACTTCGGCCAGTGGGGTGCCGCCCACGTATTCCAGCGGCCCCTGGAGGGCATCGACTGGTTCGCATCCCGCCTGGCCGCCGACGGAACCTCCGTATCCAGCACCCTCCTGATCTACATGGACTGTCGCGTTCTCGAGCGCAAGCCCTATCGGGAGGAGACGTTGAATACCTGGGGGCGCCTGGACGTGTCGCGAAGGGCGCTGCGGCGCCTGAGGCCGACGCCGCTGTTCATTCCCATCCGGGGCGGCGCCTCCCCGTACCACGAAACGCCCTTTCGAAGCGGCGGTAGATCGAGCGAATACTCCCTTGCCGAACTGGTAGATGACCTCATCCTCATCCGCGGCTCCGGGGCGAACACGCCGTATCGCCCCTGAGCGTTCATCCCGGAACGTCGCCCCGGCTGGCCCGCCCGGGATCCCGCGGTCGGTCGCGCCGCCGCCGCCGCCCGGGATCCCGCGCCCGGTGCGCAGCCGCCGCCGCCGGCCGGCCCTTTTTTCTCAGGGCCGGTGTCGTTACAATTGGACTTCGGTACGCCAAATACACCCGAGGGAGCGCACATGGAGCTACGGAAAAACCTCTTCACCGAGACCGGCTGGGAGATTCGCGAGGGACGGTTCGAAGAAGAGCTCCTTGTTACGAACGGCAGCAACTACATGACCGGCAACGGCTATCTCGGCTATCGCGGCACCTTCCCGGAGTGGACGAAGGATCAGTACGTCGGGTGCACCGTGGTGGACACCTACGACAACGCCGACGGTAAGTGGACCGAGCTCTGCACGGTGCCGAATGCGCTGTACACCAGCTTCGAGGTGGATGGCGAAGCGGTCTCCGCCCTCGGTGCGAACCTCGACGACTACAGCCGGGAGCTCAACTACCGCTACGGCTTTCACACCCGCTCCATGCAGTGGCTCTCCGCCGCGGACAAGCACGTGACCCTGACGGATGAGCGCTTCGCCAGCTACGGCAACCTCCACCTCATTCCGAGCAGGCACCACTTCACCGTGCGCTCCGCCTGCACCGTACGCATGACTACCGGCATCGACGGGTGGGTCTGGAGCCTTAACGGCGAGCACTTTTCAAGGTACGAGCCCTTCGAGGAAGAAGCGTACCTCTTCATGCGGACCGTGACGCAGGAGCGAGGCGTGGAGATCATGGTCGGTGAGACCATCTCCTTTCTCGAAGGCAAGCCGGCGCGTGCCCGCATGGAGATCGGTGAGCGGAGCGCCATGCGCATTCTGGAGTTCGATCTGGAGGCGGGAGAGTCGATCGTCTACGAGAAGTACATGGTCGTGTACACGGCGAACGACGTCCCCCGTCCCCTGGAGTCGACCCGGCGCGATCTGGAACAGTCGGTGGAGCGCGGCTTCGATCCCCTGCTTGCCGAGCACCAGGCCGTGTGGGACGCCATGTGGGACCGCTCCGGCATCGACATAGAAGGAGACAAGAGGGCCCAGGCGCTTCTTCGGTACAACATCTACCAGAACATAATTGCCACGCCGGCCCATGCGGATCACTTGCCCGTCGGGGCGCGCGGCCTCTCCTGCCAGGCCTACCAGGGCTCGGCCTTCTGGGATCAGGAGATCTTCAACCTGCCCATGTTTCTCTACACCCGGCCGGAGGTTGCCCGGAACCTGCTGGTCTATCGCTACAAGACGCTGAATGGCGCGCGGAAGAAGGCGCGGGACCTGGGCTTCTACGGCGCCTTCTACGCCTGGGTCAGCGCCGACACCGGGGAGGAGGTGTGTCCCTCATACTTCTTCAAAGACGTCCTGACCGGACGCGATATCCATAACCACTTCAACAGCTGGCAGATCCACGTCTCACCGGACATTGCCTACACCGTCTGGCGCTACTACTCCGTGACCGGGGACTTCGACTTCCTCCGGGACTACGGGGCGGAGATCCTCTTCGAGGTGGCGCAGTTCCTGGTCGCCCGGGCGCACTTCAAGAAGGACCGGAACCGCTACGAGTTCATCCGCCTCCTCGGCCCGGACGAGTACCACGAGAACGTCGACAACAATTTCTTCACCAACTACCAGGCGCGGTACGCCGTGGACGTTGCGGTGCGGGCCTACGAGTTGCTCCAGGCGGAGGCTCCGGACGCCCTCGGGGCACTTGAGAAGAGGATCAGGGTCGATGTCGACGCCTGGCGGGAGATGGCCGATCTCATCTATGTGAAGGAGCCCGGTGAGGCGGCGGACGCACCGAACGAGAAGGTCATTGAGCAGTTCGACGGCTTCTTTCAGCTGGAGGACATCTCACCGGAGAAGCTCGCCGAGCGCCTCATCGACCCCGGCGAGTACTGGGGGTGGCCCAACGGTATTGCCGTGGAGACCCAGGTCTCCAAGCAGGCGGATGTCACCCAGCTCTTCATGCTGCACCCCCGGGCCTACAGCAGGGAGGTCATGGCCGCCAACGTCGACTACTACGAGCCCCGGACCCAGCACGGCTCCTCCTTGAGCCCGTCGGTCTACGGCATTGTCGGCGCATGGATCGGCCACGACGACATCTCCTACGACTACTTCATCCGCAGCTGCGCCGTCGACCTCTTCAATACCAACAAGGCGGTGAGCGGTGGCACCTTCATCGGCGGGATCCACACCGCCGCCTGCGGCGTCGCCTGGCAGATCGTCACGGCGGGCTTCCTGGGGATGGACGTCGACGGCTCGGAGCTCTCCTTCGCGCCGCGCCTTCCCGCCGGGTGGCAGCGCGTCTCCTTCTATCTGGAGATCCGCGGCGCCGGAATAGATGTCGATGTCACCCGCCACGTCGTCCACTGCACCTCCCGCAGCGACAGCGCCGCTACGATCACGATCTCCGTCGCCGGTGTCAGCGAGGAATTGCAGCCCGACGCCGCGGTGAGTCTGACCTTCTGAGCGGTGGGGCAGGTGGCGTCGGGCACGTCCGTTATCATCGAACCGTCGCGGTCACTCTGATTGATCCCGTTGGGCTGACTGATCCCGTTGGGCTGATGCGAAGAGCACGCGATACACGCGGTCCCGGTCGCTCTCGGAGATATCCGAGAACTCCGCGTGGCAGAGACTCCCTTCCTCGGAAGTTCGGACGACCTGCGCAGGAAGCGACAGATCGCGACCTTCGGGTCCAATGCCGGGAAGCACAATGGTCACGGCGGATCCCGGTTGCAGTTTGCCGTTGGGATTCTTGAAGCTCGCTCCACCACCGCCGAGATCGCGCAGACGAATCCAGGCATCCTCACCGTCCGCTAGAAAGAGACGTGCGTGGATGCGCATGGCGCGCCGGTAGTGTCGCCGCTTCTGGTTGCGGTCCACCCCTTCGCGGTGGCGAAGGTGGACCGTTCCGTTCTCGAAGCCCTGCGAGAAGGTGGTTGTCCGGAAGACGCCGGCTGTTGTGGTGAGCATGACATCGACGCGCCCGCCCGAAGGGAACCGCGAGGCTGCTCCCCCGGCATCTACCGCAAAGCCCTCGGGTTGCTGCGCCGTTACCGTTGCGGGGACCGGCTTGTTCCCGTTCCGACGAATGGCCACGGTGCTTCCGACGGCAAGATCGGTGGTGGACCGCGGCACCGCACCGTTCCGGCGGGTGATTCCGAGCACTACGCGCAGAGCGCTGACGGTCTCGGATGTGACGTGACCGTCCCGGGTGGCCTGCCGGGCGGCGCGGTCGAAGATCGGCGCCTCCTGGACAATGCGGTGTTTCTGCTGGGGGCGGTCGAACGCGTCGGCCATCCGCTCCAACGCGTCACGGCCGGACGGGGCGACGCCGCGCGCCTCCACAATGCGCTCGAACTCCGCCGCGGACCACTCCCGGCGCCGGCGCGCGGCGCGGCGGCTCTGGATGACCAGGTGTGAGGTCAGACCTATTGTGAGCGCCCCGAAGAGGCCGACCACCAGGGCCACCTCTTCGGGGCTGTTGTGATATGCCTGGGCGACCTCCCGCAGGAACTGCTGGGCCGCCGGAGAGTAGGGTGACGCCATGTCGGCGCTTCCGGGCTACACCGCCTTCCAGGGCGAACGACGGCCGTAGTGCTGGTAGAGACGCTCCTCGTACTCCGGGGTGACCGGCTCATCCGGGTTGTACTCCGGGGCGTCCTCGATCTTGCTGTTCTCCATGTCGATGTACATCTGCTGGCGCTTCCAGCTGATCTCTTTGGTCCACCGCGGCGCAATGAGCACCTGCTTGCCGCCGAAGAAGCGGCCTGTGTTGACTACGAGGTAGCGGATGGCCCAGGTGCGGTCGTCGAAAATGAAGTCGGCAACCTTTCCGATCTCGCCGCGATTTGCAAGGACTGAGTACCCCTCGACTCTCGCGCTGCTGCGGAGGTGTACCTCCCCGGCGCCCTCCTCGGGCTTCTCTACCTTGATTTCCGCCGGGGACTTGTCCTTCGTCCGAATGGAGAGCACGTCCTCAGGATGCATCCCCGTGCCCCAGAGACCGTATCCCGCCCAGTATCCGGGCGTCTTGTAGTACTTGAAGAACTCTCGCTCCTGCTTTCGCGAGATAGGCTCCTTCATGTTCATGTCCGGGCTGTGGCGCACCTGTTCCTGGGTCAGGCTTACCGACACGGTCTCTTCCGGCCAGTTCACCGCCGTAATGAAAATGGGAGAAATAAGGACATGCTTGCGCCGAATCCAGTTCCCGGTCTGGACCACCAGATAGCGGATGGTCCAGTCATCATCGTCAAAGTAGACATGTTCGGCGTGGCCGATAGTGCCGTCCTGGGCCTCAATGCCGAAGCCCTGCAAATGGTTCACGTTTCTCAGCATTCATTCCTCCTATTCAGGTACGCTCTCCAGATCAATGAAGAGGGGATTCTCGACGGCCTGGCAGATCCAGCGCAGGAATCGTGCGCCGTCTGCACCATCGATAAGCCGATGGTCGTAGGTTACCGACAACGGCAGGTACGGGCGCGGCTCAAAGGCGCTTCCGTTCCAGTAGGGCTCGGTCTGCGTGCGGGCGACGCCGAGAATGGCAACCTGGGGCGAGAAGACCACCGGAGTGAAGGCGGTTCCGCCGATTCCTCCAAGGTTGGAGATGGTGAAGGTTCCGCCCTCCATCTCATCGGGTTTGATCTTCTTCGCCCGGGCGCGCTCCGCCAGGTCCCCGAGCTCTCCAGCCAGCGTAATGATCGACTTCTTGTCGACATCTCGCACGACCGGTACCAGGAGTCCGCGATCGGTGTCTACCGCCACCGATATGTGCACGTAGTCCTTGTAAACGATCTCCTTCTTGGCCATGTCCAGGCTCGCGTTGAAGCGGGGGAAGCGCTTCAGCGCCTGGGATACGACCTTGAGAAGGATCGCCGTAACCGTGAGCTTCACACCCGCCTTGTCGGCGGTCTTTGCGTATTGTCTCCGGAACGCCTCCAGTTGCGACGCATCCGCCTTGTCGAACTGCGTCACCTGCGGCACCCAGGACTGGGTCAGGTTCTCAGCGGTAATGCGACGGACCTGGGTCATGGCCTCTCGGGACACGGAACCCCACTTCGAGAAGTCGGGAAGCGGGGCATATCCCGCCGGCGCGCCGGTGGTCCCACCGGCTCCCGCACCTGCAGCCGCTCCGCCGGCCTGCTGGATGGTCCGTTTGGCCGCTGCTTTCACGTCGTCCCGGCTGATCCGCCCCCCGGGGCCGCTCCCTTCGACGGTGTAGATGTCGACGCCGAGCTCTCTGGCGAGCATGCGCGTCGAGGGCGCCGCCGGGACCGGCTGATTGCGCGGATGCACGTCGGCTCCAGCTCCCCATGTGGACGGTTCCGCCGCCGCTGCTGCGCCGGCAGTTCCGGCGCCGCGGTCTTCCGCACCTGTTGCGGGCTTGCCCTCGCGGGGCTGCTCGTCGGCGGACTCGCCGGATGGTTCTGCTTCCACCTTTGCCGCCGGCGTCTCTTCGGCCTTCTCAGGTTCCTCTGCGGGCGCCTCTTCAGTCTTCTCGGCCGGGGCGGCCGCGGCGTCTTCTCCTTCGGCCTCGCCGCCGGCCTCTCCGCCCCCTTCGGTTTCCACCCGAATAATGACGGAACCGACCTTGGCCTCTTCGCCTTCCGCCACCAGAACCTCGACGACCTTGCCGCTCACGGTTGAGGGCACCTCGACGGCGGCCTTTTCAGTCTCGATCTCCAGGACCGGGTCCTGCTCCTGAATCTGGTCGCCCTCGGAAACCAGCACGCTGACCACGTTTCCCTTGTCTACGTTCTCCGAGATTTCCGGAAGTGTTACGTCTTGTACCATGCCCTCGTCTCCTTACAGGTCCATCGGGTTGGGCTTGTCGGCGTCGATGCCCAGGCTCTTCACGGCACCGGTGACGGTCTTCTTGTCGACCTTGTCCTCGGCGTGGAGCGCCTCGAGTGCGGAGATCACGATGTGCTTGGCGTCCACCTCGTAGTAGTCGCGCAGGGCGCCGCGGTTGTCGCTGCGGCCGTAGCCGTCGGTGCCGAGGACCGTAACCGGCTTGGGCAAGAAGCTCGCCACCGTAAGGGGCAGCGCCTTGAGGTAGTCGCTTGCCGCGACAATTGCACCCTCTTCACCGTCGAAGCACTCCTCCAGGTAGGACTTCTTCGGCTTCTTGTCGGGGTTGAGCATGTTCCACCGTTGCGTCTCGGTTGCATCGTGGTAGAGCTGTTTGTAACCGGGGGCGCTCCAGACATCGACGGCCAGGTCGAAGTCCTCTTCGAGCTTCGTTGCCGCCTTGATCGCTTCACGGAGAATGGCACCGGTCCCGAGAAGGTGGACATCCGCCTTCTTCTTCTTGTCCGACTTCTGGTAGCGGTAGAGCCCCTTCAGGATGCCCTCTTCGGCACCCTCGGGCATGGCAGGCTGATTGTAGGTCTCGTTGAGCACGGTCATGTAGTAGATCAGGTCCTCCTGCTCCACGAACATCCGGCGAATCCCTTCCTTTATGATCACCGCAACCTCGTAGGCGAAGGTAGGATCGTAGGCCCGGACGTTCGGTACCGTGAGGGCCAGAACGTGGCTGTTACCGTCGGCGTGCTGAAGCCCTTCACCGGGAAGGCTCGTTCGGCCTGAAGTGCCACCGACCAGGAAGCCCCGGGCGCGAATGTCTCCGGCCGCCCAGATCAGGTCGCCCACGCGCTGGAATCCGAACATGGAGTAATAGATGTAGAAGGGAATCATGTTGACGCCCTGGGTGGAGTAGGCGGTTCCCGCCGCAATGAACGACGACATGGAGCCCGCCTCGGTGATCCCTTCTTCGAGGATCTGGCCGTCGGTGGCCTCCTTGTAGTAGAGGAGACTCTCCTTGTCCACGGGTTCGTAGAGCTGCCCCGGATGGGAGTAGATCCCGACCTGCCGGAAGAGCGACTCCATGCCGAATGTCCGCGACTCGTCCGGGACAATGGGAACCATGTACTTCCCGACGTTCTTGTCCTTCAGGAGCTTGGAGAGAAGCTGCACCGCAACCATGGTCGTGGCGACCTGGCGGTCACCGGCGCCCTCGTAGAACTCGCTGAAGACCTTCTTCTCGTCGGGCGGTGACAGCGGCTCCGCATCGTGCCTTCTGGAGGGCAGATAGCCGCCGAGCTCCTCCCGGCGCGCCTTGAGATAGCGCATCTCCTCGGAGTCCTCCGGCGGCCGGTAGAAGGGCGCTTCGGGAAGATCCTCGTCGGAGATGGGAATGTTGAATCGGCTGCGGAACTCCCGCAACTCCTGCTCATTGAGCTTCTTCTGCGAGTGGGTGACGTTCCGGCCCTCACCGGCCTCGCCGAGGCCGTATCCCTTGATGGTCTGCGCCAGGATGACCGTTGGTTGTCCCTCATGATCCATCGCAGCCTTGTAGGCGTTGTACACCTTCTGCGGATCGTGACCGCCCCGGCGCATCTTCTCGAGCTGCTCGTCCGAATAGCTCTCCACCATCTTCAGGAGGCGTTCATCCACTCCGAAGAAATCCTTCCGAATGTAGGCGCCGTCTTCGGCAATGTACTTCTGGAACTGGCCGTCAACGACCTCGTCCATCCGGCGCACCAGCAGGCCCTGATCGTCGTGCTCCAGGAGCGGATCCCAGTCGCTTCCCCAGATCACCTTGATCACGTTCCAGCCGGCCCCCTTGAAGGCCGCTTCCAGCTCCTGGATGACCTTGCTGTTGCCGCGGACCGGCCCGTCCAGGCGCTGGAGGTTGCAGTTCACCACGAAGATGAGGTTGTCCAGCTTCTCCCGGGATGCAAGGGTGATTGCGCCCAATGACTCCGGCTCGTCGAACTCCCCGTCGCCGAGGAAGGCCCAGACCCTCTGCCTGGAGGTGTCCTTGATGCCCCGGTCGGTGAGGTAGTGGTTGAACCGCGCCTGGTAGATCGCCTGCAGCGGTGCGAGCCCCATGGAAACGGTGGGAAACTGCCAGTAGTCCGGCATGGGGCGCGGGTGCGGATACGAGGAGAGCCCCCCGTCGGGCCGGAGCTCCTGACGGAAGTTCTCAATGTCCCGCTGACTGAGCCGCCCCTCCAGAAAAGATCGGGAGTACATCCCCGGTGAAGCGTGCCCCTGGAAATAGACGAGATCCGGCCCGCCCTCCGCGTTAGGCCCGCGGAAGAAGTGATTGAAGGCGACCTCGTAGAGCGTCGCGGCGGAGGCGAAGGTCGAAATGTGCCCGCCGATACCGCTCGAACCGCGGTTGGCCCGCACGACCATTGCCATGGCGTTCCAGCGCACCAGACTCTTGATGCGCCGCTCGATCTCGCGGCTTCCGGGATAGGGCGACTCCTGCTCCCGGGCAATCGTGTTTATGTACGGGGTGTTTCCGGGACAGTAAAAGGAAACGCCGTGTTGCTGTGCACGAATCTGAAGAAGCGACAGTATCTCACGAACTCGCTCAGGCTCTTCGTTTTGCAGTATGTAATCCAATGACTCGAGCCATTCGCGATTCTCAACATCGCGGAATGCCTGAGGATCGTTCTGTCCAGTTGCCACAATGTGCCTCCTAACATGTGCGTGTGCCTGTTTGCTTAAAATGCGTCGATACAGGCGCCTATGTCCAGCGACTACCCATTGTAGTCTATTTGTCGGTCCCGGGACGAGAGGCAGCGCGGTTTGGGCCCCCGTTGTACTGTCTGCGCGTCGCCGGAACCGCACCGATTTCAGCTTTCGGGACGATGGGTCCTGCCCTCGCGCCACGCCTCACCGCCGGCGGCCTTCGCGCGTCCCTGCGCGTTGATCTTTGGTCCCAAAGCGTGGACAATTTGCGTGATGGCACGGAACACCCCCAACAGTGCGGAAGAGACCAAGACCCTCGGGGCCGATCCGATCGAGTCGTTCATCACCCCGGAGCAGTTCGTGGAGGAGCAGGCCGGGCGCATGGAGTCCAACGAGGGGCCGCTCCTGATCGCCAGCTGTCGCGACGGTAACTACATGGCGCAGCGCGCCGTCAGGAAGTACGAGGAGCTTGTGCACCGCACCGGGAATGACGCGCGGGTGCTCTTTCTCGAGAACATCGATCGCGACTTCAGCGATACGGAAACCGGTGTGCGCCTCCCGGGACACGTCGGCGGGGCGGATGTCTTCATCTTCCAGGCCCTTCTCTCGCCCCCGAGCGGTCGGACCGTCAACAACAACTACATGACCCTTCTTCTCGCCGCCCGGGCCTTCCGCGAGCACGGGGCCAATCGCATCACCGCGGTTCTACCCTACCTGACCTACGCGCGCCAGGACAAACCCACGAAGTTCCAGCGGGAGCCCACCGCCGCCAAGCTCATGGCGGACCTCTCTCGCGCCGCCGGGATCGAGCGGGTCATTGCCTGGCATCCCCACTCCAATCAGATTCACGGCTTCTACGCGGATATGCCCGTGAACATGCTCGACCCGCAAACCATGTTTACCGTCGAGTACGCGGATTTCATGAACCGAAGCGATGTGATTGCCGTCGCGCCGGATGCCGGCGCCACCAAGATGATCCTCCACTTCAGCCGGAAGATGGGAGTGAACTCAGCCATCGCCTCGAAGTATCGGCCGCAACAGGAAGAGGCGGTCATCACCGACATCATCGGAGACTTCCGGCAGAAGAAGATCGCCATTGTCCTCGACGACATGATCTCCAGCGGGAACACCATCTTCGAGCTCGTCCAGAAACTCGTGAACGAGAAAGGAATCGAGCGCGTCTTCATTGGCGCCTCCCACAACCTCTGTCTTCCCGGCACGCGGGACCGGCTCCAGCAGCTCCACGACGGATACAACCTCGAACGCGTCACCGTGACGAACAGCATCCCCCAGACGAAGGAGTTCGAGGAGTTGCCCTTCTTCCACGTGCGCTGCCTCTCGGAGATTCTCTGCCGCACCATCAACCGGGTGCACTACAACCGCTCGGTCAGCCACATCTTCCAGACGCGCTGAGCCGTCTCAACCACAAGAGGTACGCTGTGCTACTGGCAATCGACATCGGCAACACCAACATTGTTCTCGGAGTGCACGACGGCGCGAAGTGGCGCGACCACTTCCGGATTCAGACCGAGGTCGGCAAGATGCCGGACGAGTACATGCTCACCCTGACCGGTCTCTTCGAGCACGCCGGGGACCATCTCCAGGAGATCTCCCGCGTGGTCATTTCCAGCGTGGTTCCCTCCCTCACCTGGACCATGGAGGAAGCGCTCAAGCGGATCATGGACGCGCCGGTGGTCAGGGTCAGTCCGAAGCTCGATCTTCTGATCACCCTCCGGACCGATCATCCCGAGCAGGTGGGCTCGGATCTCATTGCCAACGCCCAGGGCGCCTACGAGCGGTACCGCGGGGCGTGCATCATCGTCGATTTCGGTACGGCTCTCACCTTTACCGCGGTATCCGCCGACGGGGAGTTCCGGGGCGCTTCGATCGCGCCGGGGCTCCAGACCGCAGCCCATGCGTTGAGCCTCAAGACTGCGCAGTTGCCCGAGGTGGACCTCTCCATGCCCGAGGCGGCAATCGGCACCAACACGACACATGCGCTGCAGTCGGGCGTAGTCATCGGCTACTGTGGCCTTGCTGAGAAGATCATTGCCACCATGAAGAGCGAGCTCGGAGGAGCGGTGAAGGTCATTGCCACCGGAGGGCTTGCCGACACCATGGCGCGGCATATCGAGGCCATTGACGACGTTGATCCGTGGCTCACTCTTGAAGGACTGAGGAGCATTGCCTACAGCAACACCTGAACCGATACTATAGGCAGTGGAAAAACGTTACATACTGGCGGTGGATGACGATCCCACCCAGATCGAGTTGCTGAACACAATCTGCAGTGACATTGAATACCCCGAGGTAGAGTTTTCGGCGGCGGAAACCGGCGCTCAGGCGCTCGGGACGGTACGCGAGCGCGCCGTAGACATGGTCTTTCTGGACTATCGGCTTCCGGATATGACCGGCCTGGAGGTACTGCGCGCCATGAAGGCGCACAACCCCCTGGTTGCGGTGGTGGTCATGACCGCCTACGAGTCGACCGAGCAGGCCGTTGAGGCGCTCAAGAGCGGAGCCGACGACTACCTGGTGAAGCCGACCTCGGCGGAACAGATCTCACACGTAATCCTGCGGATCACCGAAAGCCAGGCCCTCGATCGGGAGACCGCCGAGCTCGAAGATGACATTGAAGAGGACTTCGATGCCGGCTTCATCACCTTCAAGAGCCGGGAGATGGCGCGTGCTCTCAACCTGGCCGCCCGCAGCGCAAAGAGCGCGGCGTCCGTGCTGCTTCGCGGCGAGAGCGGTACCGGGAAGGAGCTCTTCGCCCGAATCATCCACTCCTCGAGCGAACGCGCCGAGCAACCCTTCGTGGCCGTGAATGTGGCCGCACTCCCGGAGACCCTGGTTGAGAGTGAACTCTTCGGCCATGTAAAGGGCTCCTTCACCGGAGCGACTCAGGATCGGGTCGGGCGCTTCGAGGAGGCCGACGGGGGCACCCTCTTCATTGACGAGATCGGGGATGTCTCCGGCTCGGTTCAGGTCAAGCTCCTCAGGGCAATTCAGTTTGGCGAGGTGCAGCGTGTTGGGGCCAACCAGCCCATGAAGCTGGACGTTCGGATCATTACCGCCACCAACCGCAACCTGGAAGAGATGATCCGGCAGGGCACCTTCCGGGAGGACCTCTACTACCGGCTCAACGTCATTCAGATCGACCTGCCGCCTCTCCGGGACCGCAAGACGGACATTCCGCCTCTGGTGGACCAGTTCATTGCACGGTACGCCGAGAAGAATCGGAAGCAGGTCGACGGCATCACCTTTGATGGCCTCGATCTCCTCATGAAGTACGACTTCCCGGGAAACGTCCGGGAGCTGGAGAACATCATTGAGCGGTCGGTTGTGCTGTGCCGGGGAACCCGTCTCACCTCACGGGATCTTCCCGACGCTCTTCGCAAGGGCACTACACCGACCACCGAGGGACGGAGCTCCGGCAAGTCCCTTGATGCCGTGCTCGCCGAGACGGAGACCCAGCTCATCCTGGACGCGCTCTCCCGGACGGAGGGCAATCAGTCCCGCGCCGCCGCCCTTCTGGACGTATCCGAGCGAAAGCTGCGCTCCCGCATGCAGCGTCTCGGCCTCGAAAACATCTACGCCGACCAGGACTCCTGAACGCCATTTGTTCGACGAAACGGGCGAGTGCTCGACCAGACGGTCGAGCCCAGCAGAATAAACCTGACTATGAGATTCTGAAATAGCGGTATTTGGTTATAATTGCTTTTATCTCCATTATTATTAGGTAGGCCGGATAAGTTATTGTATTGTAAAGGCTTATGCGGCGCCCTCCTTCGTCTGCGGCGAAGATACCTCGATTGGGAGCCTGGCACGATTGTTGCTACTTAAGGGGTAGAAACGGACGACGAGTCGTCCAGGAGGTAAGAGATTATGAGAAACGTACTTCGAGTTCTTGCAATGAGCGCTGCGCTCTTCGCTCTGGTGGCAGTTGCGGGGTTCGCGCAGACCGATACAGGGTCCTTGACGCTGACCGGTAATGTGCCGGCGAACGTGGACGTCACCATCAACGCGGTTCAGACGAGCTTTGCGCTGGACCAGGATGTGAGCAATGTCCAGGTCGCAACGGTGCAAGAGACCAGCAACATCGCTGCCGGCTACGACGTGACACTGGAGTCGGCCAATGCCGCCGCCGCAGGAGCCGGGACGGCGTTCTTCGAGCACACCAGCGCCGGTGATACTCTCGACTACACGCTGACCTACGGAGGATCCGCCGTGAACTTCACTTCCGGCGTCGCGACGGTTACCGACTCCACGTCGACGGCCTTTGCATTGAGCAAGTCGCTCAACATCTCCTTTTCGGGGGCGTCGGCAAACCTGACGAGCGGCAGCTACGACGACACACTGACCTTTACCATCACGGCCAAGTAGGTCGAAATTCACAGTGAGAGGGCTCTCACGCCAGGTGGTATAGACGCCCGGCAGGTGGTCTGAACATCTGCCGGGTGTTCTGAACATCCGGCAGTGAGGAACCTCCCGGTTGATCGTCGATAAGGAGCGCAGAGATGAGACGGATACTGAGCCTGCTGATCATGGTCGTTGTCACCGTATCCGTTTCCGCCTTCGACTTCAGACCCATCTCCCGTGACTTCGATCCGCAGGGTCCGGGCGCGCTCCAGACCTTCCGGGTCACAAACAACAGAGACAGCCGGATTGCCGTTCGCATATCCATGTTCGAACGAGAGATGGAGGCGGACGGCAGTGAGGAACGAACCCGGGTGGAAGACCGATTCGTGGTCTTCCCGTCGCGCCTCACTCTGGATCCGGGTCAGACCCAGGTGATCCGCGTTCAGTGGCGGGGAGGCTCCGTTGATACGGAAGAGGCCTACCGCATTGTCGCGGAGCAACTGCCGGTAGACTTCGAGGAGCGCGCAGCGGAGGGGGGAACCCTCAACATCCTCTTTCGCTATGTCGGCTCCGTCTACGTAGTGCCACCCGATGCCGAGCCCAATGTCACCGTCGAGGAGGCGCGCGTCGTGGATGCCGGGGAGGCCGGCGCTACTCTTGAGCTGACCATGCACAACGCCGGAACGGCACACACCATTCTGAAAGACCTCGCCCTGACGGTCACCCAGACCCGGGAGAACAATGCCACCCAACGGGCGGCCTTCGCTCCTGAAGAGCTGTCCCCCGTCGCAGGCTCCAATCTCCTTGCCGGGGCGCGTCGCAACCTGACGCTTCAGCTCCCGGGAGAGTGGCAAGAAGGGCCTGCTGAGGTCTCCCTGGATTTCGATGTCACCCGATAGAGCCATACTACCTCGGCTCGCCGCCCTTCTCACCGCGCTGATCCTGGGCCTTGTGGTCGCCGCACCGGTGCTGCCGCAGGATGGCAGCGGGACTGGCGCTGCGCGTTCCGACGCTCCGGGCGCCGAGACGCCCGCCTCCGACGCGCAGGAAGACGAGCCGCCGCCAATCGAGCTTTCCGTACCTCTCGTGGTGAACGACCGTGCGCCCGCTTCGGTGGAGGCGCGAGTCGGTCAGGATCAGACGCTGCGGGCACTCGACCGGACGGCTGTGGCCGAAGCACTTGAGCCCGTCGTGGAAGCTGAGGTGTACCGCGAGCTGGCCGCGGCGGAGGAAGCCTGGGTAAAACCGGAGGCACTCCGTGAGCTCGGCCTGGAGGTTGACTTCAACCCGGCGGAGCTTGCCGTATTCATCCGGGTTCCTCTGGAGCTCACGGCAATTCGCGAGGTACCGGTGCTGACGCCCAGCCGGCAACACGACCTGGAGAGGGCGACACCGGCACAGCTGAGCGCGTCCCTGATCTTGCGCTCCCGCTTCGATCACGTGTTTATCGACTCCGCATCCGGCGGGAGCCGAGACGTCTCAGTCGGGGGCGTCCTCTCTCCGGCAGTGGCCCTCTCCATCTTCACCACCGAGGCAGAGATCGAGATCGACTCCGGCGAGGAACCGACGGTCTCTCTGGATGCGGTTCGCCTCATCGGCGATCTCCGGGGTCCGGGCATGCGCGCCACCCTCGGTGACCTGCGGTACCCCGTGCGCGGACTCCAGGCGTACCGCCCCATGTTCGGATTCTCCATTCACCGGGAGGACGCACTCGTGGCGGATGAGAAACTCAGCGCCCGCGGCGGTGCGACCATCGAGATATCCGAGCCGACGGAGGCGCGCTTCGTCGTCAACGGGCGCACCATTCGGTCCGAACGGCTCGACCCCGGGCGATACGAGCTCACCGACTTCCCGCTCCTGCCGGGCGTCAACGACGTGCGGGTCGAGCTTGTCGACCGAACCGGCGGCATGCGGGTCATCGAGGACGTGCTTCCGTTCTCCCCGAAGCTCCTGGCTGCCGGGGCTTACGACTACGCCGGCGCCATTGGCTTTCCCCGGTGGAGCCCTGAGGAGACGGCTGTCTCCGGCTACTACTACCGCGGCCTCACCTCCAGCCTCACCGCGGGCGTCTACACGCAGGTCGCTGCGGCGCGGCAACTGCTGGGGCTCGGCCGGGTGCTGGCAACGCGCTTCGGCAACTTCGGCCTCGACCTGGCGTGGTCCCGCAACCCCGCCGGCGATTTCGCCTCGGCCGTCCTGGGAGAGTATCGCGTCGCACTCCTCTCCAGCTCCTGGGCTCCGCGTCTCGGTCTGATTGCGCAGTATCAGACTCCCGATTTCGGGGGACCGGGTGCCGGCACGGGCGTGTTGGATCCGGAGTGGAGCCTGACCGCCTCCCTGTCACAGAAGCTGCCCTTCGGGATCGGCGCGAATGTCTCGGTGCGGCGCCGAACCTTCTGGGGAAACCAGCCCGCCACGACGGGGTTCTCTCTCAATGTGAGTCGGGGCCTGGGAAACAGGGGAACCCTGATCGGGACCGTCACCGCAACCGTCGTCGGCGGTGAGCCTTCCTGGGGAGGGCGCATTCTCTTCTCGTCGTCGGACTCCCACCCGATCACCACGGTGAATGTGATCCAGAACGTCCGCGAACCCCAGGCGAGTGTCCGGGCATCTCAGACGCGCTCAACGCCAATCGGAGAGTTGACCGTCGCCGGCTCCGTCGCCGGGCTCCCGCCGTCCGGGGATGCGCCGCAGTCTCTGTCCGGCACCGCCCGGCTGGATAACCATCGCCTGCAGGCTTCCATGAACCAGAGTCTCGCCTGGAACGGCGGCGAAGCATCCGGGTCGTCCCCTCTGGATCGAAGCAACACGTCCATTCAGTTCGGCACGGGACTGTACTATGCGGACGGCGCCTTCGCCGTCGCGCGGCCCGCTCGTGGCGGCTTTGTCATGGCGCGGATTCCGCCGTCCGTGCCGATCGACCGGATTGAGCTCGGCAGCGGGAGCGAGCAGACCCGTGCCCGTACCGGAGTGCTCGGTCCGGCGGTCGTGACGGGGCTGATGCCCTACACTCCGCGCACCATCGAGGCGCAAATCGTCGGACTCCCCATCGACTACTCCCTCGGCCAGACCACCTTTACGGTCGAATCGGGATACCGTCGAGGGACCGTCCTGCCGATCGACGCGGAGCAACTGCTCTACGCGCGGGGCACGCTGGTAACGCCCTCGGGCGAGCCGGTTGCCCTGCAGCCCATTGCGCTCCTCGATCCGACGGCCGCGCCGGAGGGCGCCGGTGACGCGTCGGCGCCGGGCGGGGAGCCCGCATCAGGCGGTCAACCGGAGGCCGAAGCTTCCACCGATGTGGCGTTCGGGCTCCCCGTCGTGCAGCGCAGCTTCACGGATGAGGCTGGCGTCTTTGAAGTCTACGACTTACAGCCGGGACGATATGTCATTGCCGTCGGCGACGGCGCGCGGCGAAGCGGCACCGTAACTATCCGGGCGGGAGCCGGCGGTGTCATCGATCTCGGCGAGATCACCGTCGAGCGAGCCGGAGCACAACGGGAGCCTTGAGGAGGTGACCACATGAACACAAAGCGATGGATTGTCCTTCCGTTTCTGCTCGCAATGACCGCTTTGTCCGCATGGGCTTTCGGTCAGGTGGAGATGCAAGACGTCTCCGGAACCATTACCGGAACCTACGACTACTCCAACGAGCTCGTCGTGACGGAGCCCTTCACCGTCTCCTACAGCGGCTCGAACGCCGTCGACTACTACATTGCCTTCTCAGCCGGCAGCTCCGGGGACGTGAACAACCGCACCCTCACGGATGGGTCCGGGAACACCCTGTCCTATCAGGTCATGGACTCTGCAACCTCCCGGAACGTCCTCCTGAACAACGCGAACGCGCAGACCACCGACGATGTGCTTGCCGGCAGCTTCTCCGGGGCGGGGCAAGAGGCGCAGAGCTTCGACATCGTCACCTTTGCCGGGCAATTCCCCCCGGCAGGACAGTACACCGACACCCTTACGCTTACCTCCTACACCGGCTCGGTCGGGTCCGGCAGCCTCTCACGATTCGCCTTCACCACGGTGGATGTGACCGTCCCTTCGGTTGTGGAACTCTCCCTGGTCGATCCGGGAGCGCCCTTCAACCTGGCGCAGTCGGACTATCTTCTGGATTTCGGTGCCCTGTCGGCGGGAAACACGCGGCAGGTGGATCTGGTCGTCCGGTCCAATGAGACCTTCGGCGTCTCCATTGAGTCGGCGAACGCCGGCGTCATGGCCATACAACTTGCGGGAGACTCGAGCACCGTTCCCTACGTGCTCTCCGTGGATGGCTCCGCCGTCGACCTCTCCGGCGGCACGCCGGTGTCCGTGCTCTCCTCGGTGGGACCGACCGCCCTCACGGGAAGTCGCTATTCGATTTCGGTGCAGATTCAGAGCTTCGGCAACGTAACCGAGGGCGTCTACCAGGACGATCTGACGATTGTCGTGACGGCACAGTAGCGCCTTCGGCGCGATGCCAACGGGGTGACCGCCACGGCACCGCGCTCCGCCGCGGCGTCGTCCGCGGGCGGGGCGCGACCGGCGCGATTCGGGCCCTCAGCGGCCCTCATCAGCGGTCCTCATCAGCGGTCCTTCCGGGCGGCGGCCAACTGCTGCTCGAAGCCGGTCGTATCGATGTATTCGCGGCACCGGACGATCTGGTCGTTCTCCAGCTCGAACACCACCGCCGCGCTCACCTTGAGGGGAACGTTGTCGAAGCGCTCGCCCTGGAACACGCCGGTGAAGTGACCGGAACCGTCGAACTCCACCATGACGGTGTCGTCCTTCGAACAGAGGTGGCGGATCTCGTAGGACCAATCCGGCATGTCCCGATAATCTTCCTGCACCTCCGTCAGGTAGTTCTCCCGGCCCTGGATCTCCTCACCCAGTCCGACCGTGTAGTACACGACATCCTCGGCGACTTGCTCTTTCCAGCGGTTCCAGTCGCGGTTGTTCTCCGCATCCAGGAATTCGCGAACGATCTCTTCACTTTCCATAGGCCCCTCAGTGTACGGCACGTGCGACACCCTTGCAAAGTCGCCGTTTCCTTGAAGCAGTAGAAGTACTCTCGATGTGAAGCAGGGCAAGGAGGTATCTCCATGCCCGTTACGCTTCCAGGCCAGGATTCGGCCGCACCCGCCGGGGCCGAGCGGTTCCCCGCCGACCGACGCGATCGCCCCTCTCCATCACGGCGGGGAAGCCGTCTGCCCGGGCTCATGCCCGCCCGGCGGCTGCGGCGTGCCGCACGCCCCCTCGCCCTGCTGTTTCCGGCCATCCCGGTTCTCACCGGCTGTGCCGCCGGCTTCGACGGCGCCCTCGGCGGCGCATTCGACGCCGCGCCCTTTGTCTATGAAGACCTGGCCGTCGTGCACGGGGCGGTTCCCGACTGTCACGAGCACCTTGGCCTCTACGTCTCCATCCGGAATACCTCGGCGAAGGCTTTCTCCGCCTTCTCGCACTCCTTCTATCTCTTCACCGAGGACGGGACGCCCCTCGGCACGGTTCAGACGCGCCGGGTTCGCGGTGAGGTGGAGGCATCCCTCCAACCCGGCGACGCCGAGGGCTACTGCACCTCCCTGGACTCGGTCTTTCACTTCCTTCCGGCTGAGACCACCGAAGTCCGGCAATACCGGATCGATGAAATTCGCTTCGACGACGGCGGCCGATGGCGCCCGGTCACCGCCTCCTACGCCTACCCCTACCCGGCGCGCGCGGAACAGGCCGGGGAGGCCGGGGCGGCGGCGCAGCACGCGGATGCCCCGCGGCCGGACCGGTCCGGCCGCGCAGATCCCCCGAGGCCGCGCCGGCTCGACCGAGCGGCACGCAGCTCAGCAGCCGCCCCGGCGGCCGCTCCCTTCCGGGAGGCCGCCCCATGAGCCACCGGCCGCCGCGCAGCCCCGCGATCCCGGCGTCCATCGCCGTCGCCGCCGCTGTCTTTGCCGCCGTTCTCTCGGCCTGCGACGCCCCCTTCGCGGCAAGGCTCCAGCCGACCGCGCCCGTCCGCCCACCTGTCACCGTCACCACTCGCGTCGAGCCGGCAAGCGCCGGGACCGTGACCGTAACCGGTGCGGCCGCCCCCTACCGTCGCGGAGACCACCTGCAAGTCACCGCCCACCCGGCTGAGGGGTGGCGCCTCCTCGGCTGGACCACGGAGCTGGGTGCCGCCGGCGCGCAGAGCGCCGGTGCGGCGGATCCCGGCCCTCTGGGGGCCGCCCCCGCCGCGGCGAGCCCTGGCCCCGCCGCCGGGACCAGCCCCGGCCCTGCGGCCGCCCCCGCCGCGGCGAGCCCTGGCCCTGCGGCCAGCCCCAGTCCCGGCCCTGCTGCCGGCGAGCCCACCGCTGCGGCGGGCGCCGCCCCACGAACCGCCGCGGGCAGCGCCGCGGCCGGCCCGGCCTCCCCGCCCGCTAACCCCCTCTCCCTGGTTCTGTCGGAGAGCGTCACCGTCATTGCGCGTTTCGGACCGGCTGCCTACGCCGTCACGACGGACGTCCTGGGGAACGGCACGGTTCAGGTCTCCGGTGACGGATGGCAGCCCGGGACGCCGGAGGGCAGCGCGGATCCCGACGGAACCGCCGCTCCCGGGGCTGAGATCACCTTCGAGGCGGTACCTGCCGCCGGAAACGGCTTCTCCCACTGGGAGGGGAGCGCCGCCGGCGCGGCCAACCCCGCGACCCTGACGGTCGCCGAGCCCCTTGACCTCACCGCGGTCTTCTCGGCGGAACAGTTTGCCCTCTCGTACGAAGCGGTCGGGGAGGGGAGCATTGCCGTCGAGGTTGTCGACGGCGCGGCCGGAGGTGATACCGAGGCCGGGAGCGCCGATCCGACCGAGGGTGTCGTCTATGGAAGCGAGGTCCGTCTCACTGCCGAACCCGCGCCGGGCTGGCGCTTCCTCCACTGGGGGGACGACCCGGCGGACGCCGCGAACCCGAAAACCCTGACCGTCACGGGCAGTCGGCACATCCGAGCCGTCTTCGCCGCCAACGAGTGGACCGTTCTCCTCTACATGAACGGCGACAACGAGCTCGAAGCCAATCTCCTGGAAGATGTCAACGAGCTCGAAGCGGTGGATCTCTCCGGAACCGGCGTCACCGTGGTGGCGCTGGTCGACCGCGCCGACGGGCACGCCACGAGCAACGGTGACTGGCGGGGCACCCGGCTCTACCGCATTTCCTTCGATCCCGACGGCACCAATACCGCCCTGGTCTCTCATCGTCTCGCAAGCGCCCGGATGGGCCTGAGCGATACCGGCGACGACGAAGAGCTCAATCTGGGAAGCGCGGCAACGCTATCGGATTTCCTGGATTTCGCTGCGGCGGAGTTTCCGGCTGAGAACACCGCCCTCATCTTCTGGGGGCACGGCGGCGGCTACCGGGCTGCATCGGGAGCGCGTACAGCTGCCGGAAGATACGGTCACGGCCACACTGGCGCTGCGACATGGTCGATCCCGGGACCCCGCGGAAAGGCGCCACTCTCCACCGCAGGACACCGGGCGGTCACCGTCGACGACGGAAGCGGCGGGGACCACCTTCTCACGCCCGAGCTCGGGGGCGCCCTTGCCGGGCGCGATCTCGATGTCCTGGCCTTCGACCTCTGCTACGGGGCGCTCCTCGAAGTTGCGTATGAGGTGCGCACTTCTGCGGAGCTGTTCATTGCCTCCCAGGACGTCGTCGGCGCCGACGGCTGGGAGTATGACCGCTTCCTCGATCGCTTCCTCCAGGGTCCGCGCGACCCGGCGGATTTCGCCGCCGCTGCAACGGACGTCTTCGAAGCGAGCCACGCCCAGGCGCACCGCGCCACGATCTCCGTCCTGGACCTGGCAGAGATCGATGGTGTCGCCTCCGCGCTGGACGACCTCTCGGTGGCACTGGTCGAGTGGATAGCTGCAGGCAGCGCCTCACAGCGCCGGGCAACGCTCCGCGACGGGATCTTCTCGCAGGTCGAGGATTTCTATGCGACCCCCGGAGACCTCAACATCGACCTGCGGGACCTCTCACGGTACGTCGCGTCGGATCTCGGCGCCGCTTCCGCGGAGGCGGCCGCCCTGGATGCGGCGGTGGCGCAGGCGGTGCTGTACTCCTGGGCCGGTCCGGGGAACCCCCGCGCAGGGGGACTGAGCGTACACTACGTTCCGCTCGACTCCCTGGGATATCCCGTCGTCCATGCGGACTCCTACTTCGCCGACCAGACCGCCACGCCACCGCTTTCCTTCGTTGGGGCCTCCGAGTGGGTGCCCAACCCGAGTACCGGGACGGGACTCCTCTATCGGCTCTGGTACGAGGCGCTCTGATGGGCCGGCTAGGTCTGGTAACGGCGATCTGGGGCGTCGGGATGTGTGCGATTGTCGCCGTTGAGCGCGCGGATGCCTCCACCTGCACGAAGCCGGTGGTGTGCTGGGACGGCTCCTGCGTCTACTTCAGCGATCAGTGCCCGCCCGAGCCGCCTCCCGATGATGGCCCCTCGGATGGGGATGGAGACGGCATCCCGGATGGTGCCGACAACTGCCCGGGCACGGCAAACGCCGGACAGGCCGACTCGGACGGAGATGGCACCGGTGACGCCTGCGACTCGACTCCTCATGGCGGATCCGGAGGCGGAGGATCCGGCGGAGGGGGCTCCGGTGGAGGAGCGGGTGGTAGTGACGAGTTCGACGGCGTCGTAAACAGCCGCGGGGAGATCGACGACGCCCTCGATCACGCCGACGGGAACCTGGACGAGAGCGACGACTACTTCGACATTCCGTCCTCTCTGGACACCGCCGTGCCGGGTGCCAAAGGTGATCTCGAGGACATAACCGATCCCGCCGACGGCTCCCTCTCCAAAGTTCAGAATGAGGCTGATGATCTCGACAGCGCCGTGACGGCCGGCGAGAAGGCCCTCGAGGAGTTCGACGATCCGGTGGGTTCAGCGGACAAGCTTTCCGAATCCCACGTTGAGATAACGAGTGTGGACGTCCCGGCTCTCGAGTCTGCGGCGGGAGAGCTCGCGCTGACGGCGGGCATCGGTGGGGGCGGCGCCGTGGCGAACCACGGAGCCGCGGCGGACTACATTGCGGCAGGCGTTCACTATGAGAGCGTCTCCGGCGCTGCCGAGGAGGTCGCAGAGGCCGCCGCCGAATCACGCGAGATTCTGGCGACCATGACGGAGGGTGCGACCGCAGCCACCGACGCGCTCGTCGATACCGAACGCACCTACGCCGCCGAGCGAGGCGGCGATCCCGTCGCCCTTGCCACGGGCACCTTCTTCACGCAGGAGACCGATCTCGCCGTGGCAACTCCGGCGCAGGTGCTCCTCCGGTTGCCCGAGGAGCTGCCCGGCCTGGGGGTCCTCGCCGCGCGGACCCCCGGTGCGGACAACTCCCTCGCGGGTGCTGCGGCGGCCGCTGCGGGGGACGCTACGCTGATCTTCCGCCGATACTACAACAGCTCCGCAGGGTCCGGCCACGCCGGGGGTACGGTCGCCATCGACGGCGTCACCGGTGCTGCCGGCAGCACCGGAACTCTGGGGCCGGGGTGGCGTCACTCCTTTCAGAGTCGCCTCTTCATTGGATACGACGGTGTCACCGCCGCCGAGGTGCGGGAGCTCCAGGAGCGCTCCTCCCGGGCGGCGACCCGGGTCCGGGAGGCACGAGACACCCTGGAGGATGCGCGGCGGAGTGCCGCATCCGCCGTCGAGGGGTACCGGGACTCCCTGGAGCTTGCCGAGGCGCTCGCGGTGGGGTGGCGGGACCTGAGAGATGCAGCTCTCGCCGCCGCCGAGGAAGGGGCGGAACTGCGGCGCGCCGCCGGGGAAGCGGATGAGCAGGTTGCGCCGTCGCACGCCGCGTCTGCGGAGGAGCTGGTGGCGCGAGCAGACGAGATCGAAGCGAGCCTTGCGGAGCTGGATGACCGTTTCAGCGGGCTCATCCGGCGCGCCGACAGAGCCGAGCGGAACGCCGAGAGTGCGCGCAGCTCCTACCAGGCGGTCATCGACTTTGTCGATGGGCTTCTCGTTGAGTGGAACTCCGACCAGGACGCCCGCGCCTCCGCGACCGCCGGAGTGACGACCGCCCTGGATCAGCGCGACCGCGCGGCGGAGCATGAGGAGTCGCTGCGGAATCGAGTGAGCTCCATCGCGGACGCCCTGGCGAAGGTAGAGGACCTCGGCACCGACGAGCTTGACCGCGTCTCGGCCCTGCGCGACCGAACTGAGCACGTCCTCTCGGTAACGGGCGTCTTCCCGGATGATCCCGCCGCCTACGCGCCGTATGTGCGAGCGCAGGCGGGATACCGCGAAGCCGTCGAGTTGCGAGACGGCCTCCTGCCGACCGGACTTGCCGCGGCGGAGCAGCGGCTCCGGGCAATCGAGACGGAGGGGCCCGTCATCATCGGCACAATGGAGGAGAGCCGGGAGGTCACCGAGGCCGTCGCGGAGGACGCAGGAAACCGCAGCGACTACGCGGTCTCGGCGGCGCGTCGCAACGGTGCGCTCCCGTCCGGGGCGGACCCCGGCGCAACAGGGATGGGCACCTTCACCGTGATCGGCGCCGACGGTGCGCCCAGGCTCTTCCGGACCGGTGCGGAGCCCGCCTTTGCCGGGCCGACGAGTATCGGTGACGGCCTCGTCCACTACTACCGGCGCGACGTCACGGCGCACCCCGACGCACCCGGCGATTACGGACGCCTCATCGTCCGGCGCGACGGGAGCTACATCCTGGAGGAGCGCAACGGCACCGAGCATCGGTACGATGCCTACGGGCGGCTGACAGGCGTTACCGCCCGGGGCGGTGCAGCGGTGACCCTGGAGTACGAGGGCCTCGGCGAAGGGGGACGTTTGCGCCGCGTCGTCGACGACGCCGGAAGGACGCTTGCCCTGCAGTACGACCGCGACCGTCTCGTCGAGGTCGCCGGGCCCGACGGCGCCGCGGTTCGCTACGGGTACGACGGCCAGGGGCGGCTTCACTCCGTAACTGATCCGAGTGGCCGCACTCGGCACTATCGCTACCGGGGGCACCTTCTCACCTTCATCGGGACACCGCGACACGTAGCGGCCAGCGCCGAAGCGCCGTCGGGCGGTGGCGCCGCCGCGCCGGATCATGCCGACGGACCGGGCCGGCGCTACAACTACGAGCGGCGCGACGGGCGCGACGTCGTGACATGGACGGAGGATGAGGCGGGCCACCGTGAGCTCTTCAGCTACCATCCCGGTGAGAGCCCTTACGGCGCGGGCTACACCAAGCACACGGGCTACCACGACTGGACGGAAGCCGGCGCCGCCGTGACCACGAGGACCCACTATGACACCAACCTGCGGACCGTCCGTCGGGAGTGGCTGAACTCCGACGGCGTCGTTGCCGCCTGGGAGTCCTTTGTGCACGACGCGGCTGGCAACGTCGTTCGGCGCGAAGCGGGTGGCGACGGCGTCCGCCGCGTATGGCGCTTCGCCTACGACGGTGACGGCAATCTCGTGGCCCGGATCGATCCGGACGGCGTCGAAGAGAGCTGGGAGTACGATGCCGACGGCAATGTGACCGCCCACACCAATGGCGCAGGCGAAACTACGCGATTGACCTGCGACGCTTCAGGGAGGCTCACCGGCGCGCACTACCCGACCGGCGCCGCCTTTCGGTACCGCTACGACACCGAGGGAAATCTCACGGAGATTCGGCGTCTCCTGAACGGGCGGTGGCACGCGACGCGGCTCGTCTATGGTCGCCATGGGTACCCGACCTCCGTGGAGTACCCGGATGGAGCCACGGCCGCACTTCGCCACGACGCGTATGGACGTCCGGCCGCCCATATCTCGCGCCTCGGACTGGCAACGGAGGACCGTCGGGGGCCGGCGGGGCGACTTCTGGAGCGCTCATACGCAGACGGGAGCGCCGAAGTCTTTCGGTACGACGCCGCCGGAAACCTGACGGAGACGAAGGATCGCCTCGGCCACGTCACGCGTTACGAGCACGACCCGCGTGGACTCGTCACCAGTGTGTTTCGGGAACGCATTGTCGATGTGGAGACCGGGGCGAATACCGTGGACGCAAGGACCTACCGATACCGTGCGGACGGCCGCCTGGCCGAACGGCGGGCGGGCCGCCGGGAAGGGGGCGAGTCGGCGCAGTGGCGGTACGACTACGACTATCGGGGCCGTCTCATCCGGGAGGAGGAAACCACCACGGGAACCCTCACGCGCTACGCCTACGACGCAGCGGGGAATCTGGTCGAACGCGCAACCGAGCCGACCGGTGTCGCGCCCGCCGGCGCGGGGACGGGTGCGGCGGCGGGTGCGGGGGCGGGCGCGGCGGGTGTCCCGGCCACGGCCCGGACCTTCGTCACGAAGTACGGCTATTCACCGGCCGGCCGCCTGGAGTGGACCGAAAACGGTGCAGGCGAGCGGACCCGCTTCGACCGCGACGGAGCCGGGGAGGTGACCGCCGCAATTGATCCGGCAGGACACCGGACACGGATTCGCCGGGACACTGCCGGGCGCACCATCCTCACGACCGCGGTGCCCGGGGCGCCGCCGGAGGTGCGGCGCTTCGACGAGGCGGGGCATCTCATCGAGCTCAGCGACCCCGACGGCAGCACCTGGCGCTACGAGTACGACCCCGCCGGGCGCATCCGCCGCGAGAGCGCCCCGGACGGCGGCGAGACCACCTACACCTACCGCCATCTCACCCCCGGCATGGAGGTCACTCGCACCGACCCTCTGGGCAACGACTGGGTCCTGCGATTCGACGCCGCCGGTCGCCGCATCGGGGCAGTCGACCCGACCGGCGCCGAGACCAGCTTCGAGCGGGACGCAGCCGGCAGAATCACTACAGTGATCGATGCTCACGGCAACCGCCGCAGCTACGTCTACGACGCTGTCGGCAACGTCCTTGCCCGGATGGATGCGTACGGTAACGGCCGCACCTTCACCTACGACGCGCTGGGCCACCCCGCCTCCGTCACGCTCCCGACTGGTGAGACGACGCGCTTCGGCTACGACGCACTGGGCCGGCGCCGCTGGATCGAAGAACCCCTCGGCAACCGCACGCACTTCACCTACGACGTGGCGGGAAACCTCCTGGCCACGGAAACCCCGATGGGTCTGACCCGGCGCTTCACCTACGACGCTGCCGGACGCGCCGTTGCGCGGATCGAGCCGGACGGTGCGACCTACCGGTACGAGTATGACGCGCGGGGGCGCACCACGGGTGAGATCGATCCGACCGGAAGCGTTCGTCGGTACGAGTACGAGGAGAACGCCCGCGGCAACCTCATCGCGGAGGTCAACCGCCTGGGCGCGCGAAGGACCATCTCCTACGGTGCCGCCGGACGCATCGACTCAATGACTGACTTCAACGGCGTTCTCCATGACTTCGACTACGATCCCGCAGGACGGTTGATCCGAGAGGTGGCCGAGGGGGAGGTGGTCCGCGCCTTCGAGTACGACGTGCGGGGAGATCTGGTGCGCGCGGCCAGCCCGGCCGCCGCGCTGGAGTTCGACTACGACGAGCGGGGGCTTCTGGTCGAGAGCCGGGACCGGGACGCGGAGGTCGCCGTCGCCTACGAGTACGATGCCGCAGGGCGCCGCACCCGCGTCCTCACCGAGGGCTACGAGATCGCAACCTCCTACGGCGCCATGGGGGAGGTGCGGGAGGTCGCCTTCGACGACGGGTCGGCCTTCGGCGCAGGGGAGGGGCGGATCCGCCTGGAGTACGACGAAAGCCTCCGCGAGCGCGTGCGCCGTTTTGCCGGGAGCCTGGTCGCCGAGCGCCACTATGATGAGGCGGGGCGCCTCGCCGGAGTGGTTCATCGAGGGGGCGGTGGCGTCGCCGGTGAGGTCCTGGACGCGGAGGCCTACGTCTACGATCGGGACGGGCGGCGCATCTACACGGTGGACGAGGCTGGTGGCCTCACCGCGTACCGGTACGACACCGCGGGTCGTCTGGCTGCGGCGCTCTATCCTCACGAGGATGGTGTGGTGGCGTCTCACCTTCGACAGCTCAAGGCAGTCGGCATGGTGTCGCCGCCGGCGCAGGCGGACCGGCTTGGTACCATTGGCGCGGCCACCGGTTCGCGCGGCGGCTCGCGCGGCAGCTCCGTCGCGGTTGCGGGACGGATCACCATTCCCTCTGAAGAGAGGGATCTCATCCGGGAGGTTACGGAGCAGGTCCTCCCTCGGCGCAAGGGCGGCACGTTCCTCTCTCGGGAGATGTGGGGCGAGAGCTTCACGTACGACGAGCGGGGCAACCTCACCGGGGTGGCCACACCGCTCGGGACGATCGGGTTTGCCTACGACGCTGCGGACCGGCAGGTTCGCGCCGGAGCCCTCTCCGTCGCGTACGATGCAGCCGGAAACGTCACGCGTCGCGCCGTTGGAGCGGCCGCTCTGGAGTACGACTACGACGCCCGCCACCGGATGACCCGCATCCACGGGCGCACCCCGGAGGGCCGCGATATCGATCTGCGCTACGGCTACGACGCCCTGGACCGCCGGTCGTATCGCCTCGATGTGCCTTCCGGTGACCGTACGGAGTCCGCGACGGCGGGGACGGGCGGACCGGCCGCGACGGCGGCGCCCGGGACGGCAACGCTGGAGAGAGCGGTCTACCAGGGCTTCTCCTTCATGCGTCTGGCTACGCTGGAGGCGCATGGAGTCGGCAGCGTGCAGGGTGATTTTTCCGGCGTGGATGCGCCGAGCCTTCCCGGCCGGCTCCCGCGACCGAAGCCGCGGCGCGGCGCCGGTCCGCGATCCCGCGTCGACGCAGGGCAGGGCGCCGCAGTGTTGACCCGACTGGAGATGGCGGCGGTGGCCGTTTCCGTGCAGCAGGTTCCCGCCGCTGTGGTATCGCCCCGGCAGGTCAGCCACTTCGGGGTGGATGTGCTCGGGAGCGTAACCCTTCGCGTGACGGCGCACGCGAGTGCCGCAGGCAACCGTGCGGCCGGGTCGACCGGTGCAATCGTGGAGGATCTGGCGTACCGCGCCTTCGGGGCGGTACGGGCCGGTGACGTTCGCGGTGCCATACCCTTCGGCTACACCGGCAAGGTCGTGGACGTCGCAACGGCGGTCTACGATTACGGCCTGCGAGACTACGCGCCCAGTACCGGCCGATTCACCACGGTGGACCCTCTACGGGCCGGCACGAACTGGTACGCCTACGTTCACAACGATCCGATCAATCTCATCGACAGGTTCGGCCTGGAGGCCTCCGTCCCCGGCAACCCGGGTCCCGGCGGCTTTCCCCTCGATCCTTCGGTCCAGGTCTTTCGCAGCGACGGTAACATCGACCAGCTGGCATTCGACCAACGCTACGGCTTCGGCACCATCGCCGGCACACAATCCTGTCAGTCCGTCGCGGTCTGCAATCTCTACGCCCAGGAAACCCCCGGCGGCATGACGGTCGAGCAACTCGACGTCGTGGTTTCGGTCAGCCTCTCCTCCGGCCACCTGGAAGAGGAAGGCGGCTCCGTCACCGACTTTTCCGGCCTGAGCCGAACCATTGCAACGGAGCTCGATCGCGACGACTATTATGAATACGTGTACCCGGCACCGGACTACGAGCGCCTAACAATGTCTGAACACGACTTCGAACAATCCGACGCGGCCGCGGGGGTGGTGCAACTCTACAACCCTCAATATGACGTGAATCACTTTGTGACCCGGAGTCGCGATCGCACATACGATCCTCTACCCTCGTCTCGACCGACAGCTTCGGGGTATGTCGTAGAAGAGGTTCGTCCACTTCAACTTCTGGATCTTCACTAGGCATAGCTGTCAACGCGATGGCGGGAGTAAACAGTCATGGATCTGGTAATGCGAATCGTGCTGTTGGGTCTCTTTGCTTCAGTTGTCACGGCAGCAACTGGAGCGAAGGAACTCCATCTTGTGCCTGTCGACGGCGGGCGCCTCATCATGGGATCTGAGGAGGGAGATGACAACCCACTACACGAAGTTGTTCTTTCAAGCTTCATGATGGCAGAGCGAGAGATCACGGTCGGTGAGTTTCGAGAGTTCACCGTCGCCGAGGAGATACCGTTTCGATGGACGTCGTATAACTTCACGCAGTACGTGGGCCGACCCGCAGGATATGTGATCCCCGACGATCGCGCCATGTATTTCGTTATGTGGTATGAAGCGGTTTGGTATGCGAATTATCGGAGCGAGTTGGAAGGGCTTGAGAAGGCCTACGGGTTCGACGAACAAGCTTTGCGCGACTATTTGTACGACTTTCGCGAGGGTCGCGACCCTCCCAGCATAGAGTGGGACCGCAGTGCAAACGGGTACCGTTTGCCAACAGAGGCAGAATGGGAGTTTGCTGCGACCGACCGAGGGCAAGCTCGTACTGTCACTGATGAGTTGCTCCTACGCAGGTCGTGGGTTCGTGAGAACGCCGACGGTAAGGTGCATCCTGTGAAGGCGAAGGTACCGACCGAACTGGGGTTGTACGACATGTTGGGTAACGTATCGGAATGGTGCTGGGACTACTACGACTCCAGGTACTATGACCGGTCGCCGGTTCGCGACCCCACCGGTCCAGCAACGGGGGAGGAATTGTCGGTCTTTCCTGGGCGCAAAGACATTCGGGTATTCCGCGGTTGTTCTTGGCGAACTCCGCTCAATTTCTGCGGACCTCACGAAAGAATGGCAACTATTGCACCGAATCGAGGCACCATCGGCATCCGCCTTGTTCGGAATGCGGAATGAACTCTATGTTCCCTTGATGCAGCACGCACTGCTGAGCGGTCGGGTCTGCTTCTGGGGCAGGATCTGCCGGCGGCTGTGCTGAAGGGCCGGCAAGACTCTACCGCACCCAGTGGAAACGGCGTACATTCCGGCATTACGTTGGATTCTGGCGAGCGGTAGGGTTCCCGGGTCCAAGAGAGCCAGTACGTCCCGGCGCCGCACCGGCCGAAGAGGATGGATTGCATGGTAGGCGTTCGAGTCGGGACCTCCGGGTGGAACTATCCGCACTGGGAAGGGCCATTCTATCCGGAGGGACTGCCGGCGACGAAGTGGTTTGAGCACTATCAGCGGCACTTCGATACCGTCGAGATTAACAACACTTTCTACAATCTGCCGAGCCGCCAGACTGCCGCAGCGTGGCGGGACCAGGCTGCCGAAGGTTTCCTTTACACCGTGAAGGCGAGCCGGTACATCACGCATATGAAGAAGCTCAAGGATCCGGCCGACACAACGGAGCGGCTCTTTGATCGCCTCCGGATCCTCGAAGACACGGTCCAGGTCGTGCTCTTCCAGCTTCCGCCCCGGTGGAAACGGAATACGGCGCGGCTCGCCGACTTTTTGCGCCATCTCCCGGCGCAATGGAGGTACGTCTTCGAGTTTCGTGACTCCTCCTGGTTTCATGACGATGTGTACAATCTTCTGAGGGAGCACAACGCTGCATTCTGCGTTTTCGAGCTTGGAGAACTGGAATCCCCTTTGACGGTGACTTCCGACACGGCGTACATCCGCCTCCACGGCCCGGCGGGGAAGTACCAGGGGAGCTACGATCGGAAGACACTGTCCGCGTGGGCGCGCCAATGCCGCTCCTGGGCAGCGGAAGGACTGGATGTCTGGGTGTACTTCGACAACGACGACCGCGGGTACGCCCCCCGGAATGCCCTGACTCTCAAGGAGATGGTTGCGGAGTTGTGAGCGCCGGCGAGCCCCGGCGCCCCTGTGCATTTCGGCGCCGGGTGCCGTGATGGTTGGTGCGGACGCGGGGAGTCGCGTAGACTGGGTGCATGGAGTCGATACTGATTGCCGGGGTGCCCCGGTCGGGCAAGTCTACCATTGCGCAGCGGGTTGCGGAGGCCGGCGGAGCAACCTACTTTCCTGTTGATGCCCTGGTTTCAACCCTGGGCTCGCTCTATCCGGAGCTGGGGATTACTCATTACACGGAGGAGCCTCGTGGAGTGAGCACCCATCTGGCGCCGGTCGTTGTGGAGCTGCAGCAGCATCTGCAATACGAGGGCATGACGGTGGTGCTGGATGCGTACCAGTGCTTTCCCCGGGATCTGGCGGCGGCGCTGAAGCACCGGCGGCTTGCCCTGCCGACGGGTGAGGGAGCAGGGGAGGCGCCCTTCGGAGTGGTGTACGTGGGGTATCCGGAAGCCGACGTGAAGGGCAAGACCAGGGACATAAGGGCTCACGCCCGGGTGGAGGACTGGGCGCAGGCGCTGGACGACGCCGCCCTGGAGAACCTGGTTGAGCGGTACATCCGGGAAAGCGGCGAGATCAAGAGCCAGTGCGCCGACCTTGGATGGCACTTCATCGACACAAGCAGGAGTTTCGAGGCAGTGGTGTCCAAGGCGGTTGAGCAGCTCTCCCCGACGCTGTGACTGCCCGACGAGTGTGACAAACCCGCGTTACCGTTGATATGCTGGGGGTGAGGTGATGCGTCATGGCGACGGTTCGCGTTAAGCAGGACGAGCTGCGAGTCGAGTTGGACGGCGTTGATACTCTGTTGGCGTTTCAAGGCAGCTTTCGCGTTCCTCTGGAGCACATTCGGGGAGCAACCACCGAAGCCCCTCCTCTGGAGCGAGTCTATAAGGGCATTCAGAACATCGGCACACACATTCCCGGTCTGGTCGCCGCGGGAACCTACTACACCGCGGAGGGTCGGATCTTCTGGGATGCGAGGATCGGTCAGGAGCTCGTACGCATCGATCTTGAAGATGAAAGGTACGATGAGCTCATCCTCGGCGTGGCGGATGCCCGCGAAGTTGTCCGGGAGATCCATCAGACCTTGAACGCCTGAGACTACGAACGCGACGGTCTACAATCCGACACGATCTCCAATCCAACGTAGTTAACCCATTCGTGGTATTCCCAAACGGCTGGTTTCGGCTATCGTGAGGCAGGACAACATATGCGAAATCGGCGAATCGAGAAGGCCCCGGTCGGTATTGAGGGCTTCGACTTCATAACCGGTGGCGGGCTGCCCAGGGGACGCTTGACCCTCGTTACGGGCCCCGCCGGCAGCGGTAAGACGATATTCGGAGTTCAGTTTCTCGTTCACGGAGTTCGGGATCACGGCGAGCCCGGCGCTTACGTCGGGTTCGAGGAAACCGAAGAGGAGTTGCTCGACAACTTCGGCAGCTTCGGCTACGGCCTGGAAGAGCTGACCGGTGCGAACAAACTCCTCCTGGATCACATTGAAGCCTTTCCACTCAACACCTCGGAGGCGGGGGACTACGATCTGGACGGGCTCTTCGTACGTCTGGATGAGACCTTGAAGAGCGTCGGGGCCAAACGGCTTGTTCTGGATGCATTTCCCGCACTCTTCGCCGGCTTCACGAACACTCAGGCGGTGCGCTCGGGACTCATGCGCCTGTTCAGCTTTCTGAAGAGCCGGGGTGTCACCGCAATCGCAACGGCGGAGAGCGCCACCCAGGTCGCGCGGTACGGACTCGGGCGGTCCCTTTCGGACTGCGTCATCAACTTTGACACGACCCTTCACGGTCGAATTGCCACCAGGCACCTTCGCGTTGCCAAGTACCGCGGTTCAATGCATCACGACGATGAGTTTCCCTTCCTGATCTCCAACAACGGCGTCAGGGTGATGCCGGTGACCTCAGTGCACCAGGATTATCCGGTTTCCCGGGAAAGGATCACCACCGGAATCCCGAGCCTGGACGCAATGCTCGGCGGTGGTGGCTTCTACCGGGGCAGCAGCATTCTCGTGTCCGGTGAGGCCGGGACAGGCAAGACGAGTATTGCCGCCCATTTCGCACGGTCCGCCTGCTTGCGTAACGAGCGCAGCCTCTACTGCGCCTTCGAAGAGGCCGCGGACGAGGTTGTTCGCAACATGTCGTCGATAGGTCTGAACTTTCCGGAATGGATTGATCAGGGGCTGCTGAAAGTCTTCGTCTCCCGGGCAACCCGCCACGACCTGGAGGTTCACCTCGCCAACCTGGAGGAAGCCGTCGTTGAGTTCCGCCCGACGGTCATGGTGATCGACCCGGTATCGAATCTCCTGCGGGCGGGTTCTTTCGGAGACGTGGCGTCAATGATTTCGCGGCTGGTTGATTTCCTGAAGTCGCACGGTGTTACCGCCATGTTCACCGTCCTGAGCAAGTGGGGCGGTGGCGAGTACCAGGAATCCATTGATATCTCCTCGGTCATGGATGCCTGGATTCAGCTGCGAAATCAGGAGGCGAGTGGTGAGCACACCCGGCTTCTGTCGATTGCGAAGGCGCGGGGAATGCCCCACTCCAATCAGGTTCGGGAGTTCATGATTACGGAGAATGAAATTCAACTGGTCGATGTATACGCCGCCGGAGGCGAAGTTCTGACCGGCTCGGCGCGGGTTGCCCGACTGGAAGCGGACCGCCGGGACGCGATCCGGCGGCGCCTGGAAGTGGAACGGGCCGAGCGGGAGCTGGCGAGCCGCAGAACGGCCATTGAGAAGCAGATAGCTGAACTGAAAGGGGAGCTCGAACAGATCGAGGAGGACTACAGGTACAGCCGCCTCTGGCATCAACAGGAGGCGGCATCCCACGAGAGTGAGCGGAACCTGGTTGCACGGGAGCGCTGGGCGGAGGGAGCGATGGAGGGGGCGAGTGGCAAAGACGACGGGAAGTCGGAGTGAGCCCTGGCGGTTCGAGCTGTACGTTGCGGGTACCTCGCCGAAGCAGCAGCTCGCACTCCGAAATCTCACGGACATCTGTGATGCCGCACTCGGTACGGACTACACCATCGACGTCATTGATATTCTCGAGCATCCCGGATTGAGCAGGGAACGGCAGATCCTCGCGACACCGACGGTGATCCGGATCACTCCATTGCCGGAGCGACGGATTGTCGGAGATCTCACCCAGCGTGATGCGGTGTACCGCGGTCTGGAGCTGCCCCGGCTGCAGGAGGATCGCGTCTAGTAAAGCGGATTACATGAGTATCACCCTGAGAAGCGCTCTCGAACAAGCAGAACCCAATCTCAACCGAGTCTTGTACCAACTTGCCGACGGCATTCTCCTGGTGGATAAAGAGGGGATTGTCGTCTATGCCAATCCGGCGGCGGAGAGCCTCTTCGGCTATGAGAGTGGCAAGATGGAAGGGTGCATGCTTGGCTATCCGGTGATCGCAGGGATGGCCGAGGTAGAGATTCCTCAGGACGATGGTAACATTGCGGTGGCGGAGTTTCGCTCAGTGGAAATCACCTGGCGCGATCGTCCGGCGTACCTCGCGAGTTTTCGCGACATTACTCAGCGAAAGAACGCGGAGAAGCGGGTTGCTGCCCTGAGCAAGGCGCTGGTAAGCGCGTATGAGCGGGCGCAGCGGGAAATCGGCCATGAGCTCCACGACGGCGTCGGACAGATGCTGCTGGGCGTCCGTCTCTCCCTGGACAGCGCCCGCCGGGCCGGAGCGGACGAGATGCCGCAGCGCCTGGAGAAGCTCGGCACCATGGTGGATGAGATCGTTGCGGAGCTCAGACGCATGTCCCATGAGCTCAAGCCGGCGGTTCTGGACGACTTCAGCTTTCTGGAGGCCCTCCACAGCCACCTGGAGCGCCTCCGCGACGAGACCGGCCTGGAGGTCGAGTTCACCCACCGCGGCCTTTCGGGGCGCAACACCGACATGGTGGAAACCGTCGCTTTCCGCATCATTCAGGAGGCGCTGACGAATGTCATCCGCCACGCGGACGTCGCCCGTGCGACCCTCCTGGTGGAGGAGGTGGATGATGTCCTGCGTCTCCGCATTGCCGACAGCGGCAAGGGGTTCGAGGTAGCCGACCACTCGGACGCTTCCATCGGCTTGCGCGGCATGGCCGAGCGGGCGGAGCTGATCGGGGGTACCTTCGAAGTCGCATCCGCCACGGGCCGCGGTACCGCCATCACCGCCGTGCTCCCTCTCACTGATTCGGCACGGTAAGATTTCCGATCCGCCGCAGCACGGCGACGTATCCTTCTCGGTCCACCTCCATGATCGCTGTTACGTGTTCCCCTTCACATCGCACGCTCGCACCGCGCAGCGTCGACTGATTCAGCTCCATGCGAAGGCCCATGATGCGGCGAGTACGGTGAATGGTCGGGGCCAGGGCGCATGCCATGGCAATTGGATCGGGATGCATGGCGAAGGGCGTTCCGTACACCCGCTCCGTCCGGCGAAGCACGAACTCCTGAAGCTTCCAGAAGAGATCGGTCCCCGGCCCCGGGGGAAGCCCGAAGGACTTCATCTCCTCGGCGGTGAACCTGAGCGAGACGCAGGCGTCCCAGGGCACCACCTCCATGGGAATCCCCGCGTTCAGGACGAACTGCACCGCCTCCGGATCGGCGTAGAAATTGAACTCAGCGAATCGAGTGATGTTGCCCGTCTCGATTGCGCCTCCCATGACGACCAGCCGCCCGATATTCTCCTGCAGGTCGGGATGAAGATTCAGGGCAATGGCGAGATTCGTCAGCGGCCCCAGGGTCACGAGCGTCGCTCCCGGATGCGCCTCCAGGAGCCGGGCGAGGGCCGTCGGTGCCGGGTCCGGTCGGGCGGACTGCCCGGGGGCGTTCACAGGCGCCGCCGGAAGCTCTATTTCGCCGAGGCCGTTCTTCCCGTGCACTCCTTCGGCGCGGACCACGCCCTCCAGGAGCGCCTTCGTCGCGCCTCGATAGACCGGCACGGCATCGTGGCCGAAGTAGGCGAGGAGGCGGTGTACGTTTTCCGTCACCTGCTCCACCCCGACGTTTCCGTTTACCGTGGTGACACCGACGAGCTCCGCCTCCGGTGATGCCAGGAGCATCATGATGGCGACGGCGTCGTCAATGCCGCAGTCCGTGTCGACAATGTAGGGCGTCCGGGCGCCGTCGGGTCCGTTCATGCTCCTGAGCGTACCATGGCGACGGCGGGCGTTGAAGCAGCAGAGCGGATGCGCGTGTAGATCATGACTGCAATGATCTTCCTGTCATACGTACTCGACATGGATGCCGGCCTTCCTGTGCTGCTCTCCATCTTCACGCGGAGCCTTCCTTTCGGTGCGCTCGTACCGGCGGTGGGGGTGGACGTAGCCGAGCGGCGTCTCCCGACACCGTGGCTCCGGGCAGCCGCCGGCGCCGCGGTGGTCCACCCGCTGCTCCTGCTCGCTGTGGCCAACGGCGCCGTGGCTCTCCTCGCTGCCCTCGGCGCAGCCATGGGCGCCGCTCTCGGCGCCGCAACCTGCTACGCCGTGCTTCGCCTTGCCGGCGCCCTTTCCGGCATCGGTCGGGGAGACCTGCGGCTGGGTACGGTTCTCGGCCTGGGAACGGGCTTCCCCTCCGCGTTCTTCGCCCTCGCCGCGGCCACCGCCGCGTGCGGCGTCTTCATGGCGGCACGCCGTCGGCGGGTCACGGCGTTCGGCCCCTTTCTGGTCGGCGCCTACGCCGCCGCCGTCGCCTTGGTCGCTCCGGCACCCCTGGCCGCAGCGCCGGGATCCGCGCCGACGGAGCCTCTCGGCCCGGAGTCGGTCATCCCGGAAATGGAGTTTCGCAATGAAGCGGTGGCGTCCGTTCTCCTGGTCCTCGGGCACGCTGCCGGCAGGAGCGTTCTGCCCGACGCTACCGTCACCGGCACCGCCTCCTACTACTTCCGGGAGCGCAGCTTCGACGCCGCTCTGGCGGCCTTCGCCGAGGCGCAGGACCTCTTCGTGGAGGATCGCGACGGGACGCTTCACGTCTCCCGGGTGTACGCGGCGCGACACGCCGACGGCGCGCTGACCGTGCGCGCCCGGGAGGTGCCTCTGGGCACGCTCCTCGATCGCATTGACCGGGTTACGGGGGTGCCGGTGACCCACGCGGGCGTTGCGGGCATGCGCGGAAGCGTTCATGCAGAGCAGCTCCCGGTGGAGGCGATTCTGGAGGCGATCGCGGCGCCCCACCCGGACCTGGCGGTGCGTGAGGTCGGGCCGGGCTACGTGGTTGCGCCGCCGGAGCGCCGCGAGCTGGAAGCGTCGAAAGTGCAGGTCGGTGTGGGACCCGAAGGCCTGGATGTGGTGATCCGCGACGCCGACTTCGCCCGGGTGTTGGAGTCACTCGCGGAAGCGAGCGGGATGCAGTACTTGAGCCTTCTGCGGCGCTCCCCGGTCATCGCCGATCTTGCGCTTTCCGGGGTCGAGCTTCCGGAGGTGGTGCGGGCACTCGCCTTCGCCGCAGAGGCGACTGCGGTGAAGCGGGAAGGGCGCTGGCTCTTTCTTCCGGGTCGTACGGCAACGCCGCAGGATCTTCTGGCCGTGACGCTGATTGTTCATCTGGAGCACGTGCCGGTGCGGCAGGTTCTGGAGCAGGTGCCCCGGCAGCACGCCGCCTCTGCGAGCCTTGCCGCCGTTCCGGGGGAGAACGCCGTCGCAGTGACCGGACTGCCCGACGAGCTGGAACCGGTCCTGGCGTACCTGGCAATCATGGACCGGGAGCCCGCCGGGATTGCGTATCACCGCTTCGATCTGAGCTACGCCGATCCCGCGGAGATCCTTGCCGCGCTGCCGGCGGGAATACCCCGGGAGCACGCCGTCGTGCTCGAAGAGACAAATGCCCTCATGCTCCGGGTGACCGACTCGCAGCGGGAACGGGCCGCGCGGTTCATTGCCGACATGGACGTGAGCCCCCGGGCGGTAGCGGTGAGACTGCAGCACACCGAGGCCGCCGTAATCATCGACTCAATGCCGGATACGATTCCTCTCCGGTACGTGCACCGCACCGGGGATGCGAAGCTGCTGCTCTTCACCGGGCCTCCTGAGGTCGAGGCGCGCCTGCGGGAGCTTCTGGCCGCGGTGGATGCGCCGGCGCCGCAGATCCGCTACGACCTCTTCATTGTGCAGTACCAGGAGGGTAAGAGCGTCGACTACCGGCTGTCGATCGAGAGCGTCGAGGTGCGCCCCTTCGACACGGCCATCCTGCTCGGCCGCCTGGGCGAGTTGCTCTCCCTCAGCGCCGACGTCATCTCGCTCTTCGGGCACCGCTTCGCCGTCTCTCTGAGCAGCGCCCTCAGCAACAACGAGGCGCAGGTCCTTGCCGACACGTCGGTGACGACGCTCTCCGGCACGCCGGCCTCATTCCGCAACACCGAGACCTATCGCTACCGAGATGTTCCGCCGGCAACCGACGAAGACGCCGGGCCGGTCGGTGTGACGAGGGAGATCACCTCAGGACTTTTTATCGATATCGATGGGGACGTTGTCGGCCCCGACGAGGTGGCTCTTTCGATAGCCGCCACGGTCTCCAAGCGCGGCCGCGACGTCGGTGACACCTCGGGGAACCCGCCGCCGACGGCGGAGCGCGTGGTGACCAGCACGCTCCGGGCGCGGTCCGGGCGGCCCATCGTGGTGGGAAGCTTCCTCCTCCGCGACCGCACCCGGAGCGTCCGGCGCATCCCGATTCTGGGGCACATCCCGGTCCTGGGCTGGCTCTTTCGCGGCGTGCAGTCATCCAGCGAGGAGTCGGAGCTGGTGGTCTACCTGGTGCCTCACGTTCTCACACCGCCGGCGCAGCTATCGACGGAGGAGCAGCTCCGGGCGATTCACGCGGCGTGGAAGGCGGGAGCGCCGCGGTGACCGGCACGGACGACCGGCCGCGGCGTCTCGCTGAGTTCGGCGAGCTTCCCGGTGAGGAGGAGCAGTATCCCCTGAGTTTCTGCGAACGCCACCGGGCGGTGCTGCTCCGGGAGGGAACGCCGGGGGCGGACCCGCCGGGGAAGGGCCTGCCGGGGAAGGGCCCGCCGGGGGCGGGCGCGCTGGTCGGCGTGGCGGCGCCGGTTCCGTCCTACGTGGAGGAGCGGTTGCGACGACTCCACGGCGGGCCGGTAACCGTCGTTCCCCTGGCACCGCAGGATGTCTACCAGTTCCTGGCGGAGCGGCGGCTTCATCGGGAGGACGCGCGCCGGCAGCGCCGGGTGGCAAGGCGGAGTGCAGCCGTGCGCGACGGTGCGGGCCCGGGTCCGCGCTCCCTGGGATTGACTGCGAATGATGCGAGAGGCGGAGAAGTCACTGTCGGAGGCGCCGGTGAGGCGTTTCTTCAGGGCATTCTCGACGAGGCGGTGCGTACCGGAGCTTCGGATGCCCACCTCATGGCCGGTTCCGCCGGCGTCTCTCTTCGCTTTCGCCGGGAGGGCGCTCTCGGAGAGGCGCGGGCGGTGCCCCGGGAGCTCACGGCGCGTCTCGTCGCTCGGCTGAAGGTGCGGATTCGAGGAAACCCCGGACAGCGCCGTAAGCCCCAGGAAGGGCGCTTTGGCTTCACCGTGCGAGGCACCGTCTACGAGGTTCGCGCCTCCATTCTGCCTGGCCTCCACGGAGAGAGTGTGTCCCTGCGCTTCCTGCGGACCTTCAAAGGTGGCATCTCCCTGGACGGCCTCGGCTTCCCCGGTCGGATCGTCACGCTCCTGAACGGGGTCGCAGAGCGTACCGACGGTCTGTTCCTGGTAACGGGCCCGACAGGAAGCGGGAAGACCACCACTCTCCACGCCGTTGCCCGGCTCCTGTGCCGGCGCGACCGTCGCGTCGTCACCATTGAGGATCCCATTGAGTACGAGCTCCCCGAGGCGGTGCAGCTGCAGACGAACGCGCGATTGCACCTCACCTTTGACCTTCTGCTGACCAAGGCGCTGAGACACGATCCGGACGTGCTCCTTCTCGGCGAGATTCGGGATGCCGAGACCGCGGCCCTGGCGGTGCGCAGCGCCCTTACCGGTCATCTGGTCCTTGCAACCATGCACACCGGCACGGTGTTCACCGGCATCCTGCGATTGCGCAACCTCGGCGCGACATCCGATGAGGTCGCCTCGGCCCTCTGCGGCGTACTCTCTCAGCGCTTGGTTCGTCGTGTGGGGATCTCCCCGGTGGGTGCCTCCCCGGTGGGTGCCTCCCCGGTAGGTGTTCCCCCGGTGGGTGACACGCGACAGGCGTCCGCCGACGGGCGGATTCCCATCTGTGAGGCCCTCATTGACCCGACGGACCCGACGAATTTCGCACCGGCAGGACGATTCGTTGAAGCAGTGGGACGGGATTGGCTGTACCTCGATATGAAGGACGATGCCAGGCGCCTCGTCTCAGCCGGTGTAACCACCTGGGAAGACGTGGCGCGTGTTGCGCGAATTGGAGGCGTGTGATGCGGATGAGAGGGACGTGATGGGCGTGATCGGATCACGGCTCACGGCACGAGAGCGAGAGAATCTCTACGCCGGACTCGCGGGTGCGGTGCGCCTTGGCGCAACCGTGGAGGCTGCACTGCACGGATGCAGAGCGTCGGGCGACAGCGCCCTGGCGCGTCGACTTTCCGCCGCACAGCGCCACGCTGAGGAGGGGCTGACTCTCTCCGAAGCACTCTCCGCCGGCTTCGGACCCGCGCTGCCCGGGTGGGAGATCGCCGTCATTGCTGCCGCCGAAGGCGTCGGGGAGAGCCGCACGCCGGAGGATGGGCCGGGTGAGACCGTTGTGGCGGAGGTGCTGGAGGGCCTTTCCCGATACGCCGCGGCGGAGAGCTCTGCAACGGGACGGTTGGCGCTTTCCTTCGGCTACGCCTTCGCGGTGTTGCTCCTCCTGGCCGCACTTTCTGCGGCAACAAGGTGGCTTGTGCTCCCCTCCGTCGAGACGGCGGTCGTTGCCTTCGCCGCCGGGCCCGGAACCTCCCTGGATGGGGCGCGGAGGGCCGCCCGGACGCTCCCGCTTGTCATTGGAGGCGTCCTGGTGCTTGGAGTTGCCGTGCCGGTCGGTCTACGCGCCGGAGGAAGCTCGTTTCGGTTGCGCCTTCTCGCCCTTCTTCCTCGGTCGATTGCCGGCACGCTGGCGGGAGTCCTGCCCCGGAGCGCGGCGCTCGTGCGGGTCCTCCGGATCGCGCTCCGGGCCGGTGGCGACCTCCTGGACGCCGTGGATCTGGCGCTGCGCGTTGCCCTTCCCGGAGCGGATCGCCTGGACCGGGACCTTTCGGGCGCAGCGCAACGCGGAGGGTCCGTCTCGAAAGTGCTGGCCCTCCACGGCCTACTCCCGCCCGATCTGGCGGAACGGCTCGCTTCCGCGGAGCGCTCCGGCGGGATCGAGACGGCCCTTGCGGGTGTTGAGGCGGAGCTGGAGCGGCGCAGAGACACGCTCCTGGAGGCGCTGCCCGGCATCGGCGCTGCTGCGGCCACAGCAGTGTGCGGGGTCCTCCTGGGATGGTTCGCCCTCGCGGTGGTGGTACCGGCGCTGACCGCCCTGGCAGCGGGTGCTCCGCTATGAGGAGCGCGACAGTGAAGCCGCCGCCGCTGCGGGGCGAGTGGGTGCGCGGAGGAGCCTCGAGTCTCCGAGGTGAACGGGTGCGCGGAGGAACGTCGGGCCTCCGGGGTGAACGGGGCCGCGGAGGAGCACGCCGCCGCCGACATGCGCGCGCGCCCCGGGATGACGGCGGGTGGACCTTTCTGGAAACCATCGTCGTCATCTCCATCATCCTGCTCCTTTCGGGCACGGTCGGGATCGTCGCCGTGGGGCAACTCGGGAGGGCGCGTGTGGCCGTGGCTCGGGCGCAACTGGCGGGATTCGCGCTGGCCCTGGAGAGCTACGCCCTGGACTGCGGGAGCTATCCCACCGAGGTGCAGGGGCTCGAAGCGCTCTGGGCGCGCCCGATGATGGCGCCCGTGCCGGAGGACTGGGCTGGTCCCTACCTCATGCGGGAGGTTGGAGCGGACCCCTGGGGTAATCCCTACGAGTACCGCGTTCCCGGACCGCACGGGCTGCCCTACGAGATCCGATCTCTCGGCAGTGACGGCCTTCCCGGCGGGGAGGGAAGGGCCGCGGACATCCTCTCCTGGGAGGCGTAGCGGAGTGACGGCCCGGAACGCAGCCCCGCCGCGACAACCCGCGCCGCAACGTTGCGCAGCCCCGCAACGGCACCCCGCGCCGAAGCGTTGCGCAGCCCCGCCAGGGTACAGCGCCTTGTACCGGCATGCCTTCGCGGAGCGATCGCCGTGAGGTGGCTGCTGTGCCTGCTTGCCCTGGCACCGGTTCTGGCCCCTGCGCCGTTGGTGTCGGTCCTGGCGGAGGAGGTGGCAGCGTACCGCACGCTCGCGGCGCAGGGTCTGCGGGTGCAGCAAAGACTGACGATGGAGGAGGTAAGCGTGGGAACGGAGCTACTCATTGCAGAGCGAGAGCACGGCAAGCTCGTGCTCCGGCCGTCTTCGACTCGACAGCCGGCCGGCGGATCGCCCGGCAAATCGAGCGGCGCGCGAGTAGCGGCAAGGGCTGCGCGGGGAGTTGAGGTGCCGATATGCATGGCGGGCCCGGACACAGAAGTCTCCATACTGGACGGTCGGCGCCGACGGTACGAGGTGACGACAAGTCCGGTAGAAGCGGACTTCCCCCTTCGTACGTGCCGCGACGAGGTGGTTGAATCAACCCGTGAGTGGCGCGGCCGGCGCCGTCGGGTGAGTACCCTGCAAAGCGTTCTCCGGGAGTATCGGGAGCTTGAGCCCGCCGCCGACCTCATGAGCGCGGCAACCCTTCTGGAGCTGGTGAACCGCGACCGCCTCGATCAAAGGGCTCATGATGTCGAACCAACCCGACGCCACGCCGTCGCGCTCGTAGCGGCGACGTGGTTCACCGTTGTGGCCCACCAGGGCAGGCGCGTCCTGGACGTCCGATCCGATTCGATTGTCGCGGAACAGACCGACTTCGATGTCGATGCCGACGCGCCGGCCCCTGGGTCCACCGCCTCCGACACTGCGATCCTGCTCCGGGAGCAACTCGAGCGCTGCCTGGATCAGATCTATCATGCGGCGTTCCGGGAGGCGGGACTGGAGCTGCTTGTTACGCAAGAGGCACTGCTTCCGCGCGTAGAGACGGTCTTTCCCGGCGCCGCAATTGCAACTCTCGGAGAGCGGCTGGCGGCCCGCCCTGACGGTCACAATCCTTCCAGCGTAGACCGGAGGATGCACACGAAGTGGCAGGGGCCGCACCATCGAGGGGCCCGCCCGACGCCGCAGCGACCGACCTGGGGGATGATCGACTTTCCGTCCCCGCACCGGGCCCGCCGGCGACGTGCGGGAAGGAGTGCTGCCGCCGGAGCGGTGCTGATGCCGGTTGCGGCATCCCTTGCCGTAACGGGCTTCCCGGGGTTCGGACAGGCCGGCGGCGCCGGGCCGGCAGCCTCGTCTACCCCGGAATGCCACGTCATGGCATCGACCGGACAGGGGGACCCGACGCATCCCGAGGGGCAAGCGCCGCCGGCATCGCAGATCGCCGATACGCACGAGCGGGCGCTACAACCGCCGGAGAGAGCGCCCGACGGCGAGGTCGGGGAACCGGTAGAGCAGATGGAGGTATCTGCGCCGGCGGCCGCTGCTGAGCCTGGCGATGTCCCCGGCCCGCCGGGCCCTCCGGAACCGCGCTTTGCCTTTGCGGGAACGGGCACGACCGGCGAGGGTGAGCGCGTCTGGTACTTCGTTGATGGAGCTACCCGTCGGGTCGTCGCCGTGACGAGCGACGCAGCGGGGGATGATGAAGGCAGATCCGCCGACGAAGGGACTGGAGACGGAACACATGCGGGCGACGGCGACCTCTAGTGCGTCGAGTAGTGCGTCGAGTGCGTCCTTCCTGAGTAGGTTTTTCCTGGCGGGGCTGATGCTCCTCGTGATCTCGGCGTGCTCTACTCAGCACAGCTACGTCGGGAGCTTCCGGAAGGCCGACCTCTCCGGGGCCGTGTACGGAGCTACCGCCGACGGGGCGCCCCGGGGAGGACTATCCGGTGCTCGTGTCGCGCTGGACGGCGGAGAGTCGGTCATCGCGGACTCACGGGGACGCTTTCTGATCCCGAATGTGCGGATTGGTCGGCACCGCCTCCAGGTCAGTCGTGACGGATACATCCCGGTGGACCGAGAGATAGAGTTCCTCAATCGCTCTCAAGTTGTCTACGTGAGGCTGGTCAGGTTGGATGAGGCGGTCGCCGAGATTGTCGCTGATCTTGCATCAGCAGAGAATGGGCTGTCGTCGGACGGCGCGAGCATTCGCCGCCGCGCCCTCTCCGTGGTGCGGGCCGACCCGCGGAACCCCGTCGCACGATTCGCATTGGCTGCACTAGCTCTGGAGACGGGTAGGCCGCATGAAGCGGCCTACCACCTCTCCCGGATGTCGCCGAAGTACCGGGCGACCCCGAACGTGCAGGAGATCGAGGATCGAGCCCTTGCCGCTCGCTTCCTACGGGCGGGGCAGACTACGCGGGAAAGGTCCCCATGAGCTCCGCCTCCGCCAGGACGTGGCCCTGCATGGCCTGATCGAGGTCGCGGCGACCCGCCCCCTTCGACAGGCCGAGCCTGGTGTCCAGTGCGTAGAGTTTGAAGTAGTAGCGGTGCGTCCCCGAGGGAGGGCAGGGTCCGCCGTACTGCGCCTTTCCGAAGTCGTTCTTACCCGGTGTGCCCGGTTCGGTCGCTTCCGGAATCTCGGACGTGGCCGGATCAATGTCCCAGGACAGCCAGTGCTGGAAGGTCTTGCCCGGGGCGTCCGGATCCTCGCAGATCAGAACCAGGCTCTGCGCCGTGGGTGGAACATCCTGGATCCGGAGCGGAGGGCTGAGGTTGCTGCCCTTGCAACTGTACCTGGCCGGAATCTCGCCTTCATGTGCGAATGCTGTGCTCTGTAGAATCATGGGTAACCTCCTGAGTCGCGCGATCAGTACCGCGCCTTCTTTCAGTGTGCCAACAACAAGGGCGCCGGGCAAAGGTTGATAAGTGGCCCGAACCTTGGGGAAACCTGCGACCAGCCGTCGCTGGAACAGCCCCGCAGGCGAGGGATGCCCCGCAGACGAGGGGTGTCCCGGGGGCGCCGCGCAACGGGTGGGATGCGGGAATGTGGGACGACCCTGTGCGCAGCAGTCTCCGGTGTAAACGCAATGGATTATTCCCTGAGCTCGGTAGGGCTCCGTAGCCTTGTATTGCAGGGGCGCGTGCCGAACGGCGTGTGCCGAACGGCGGTGGCCGAGTTGCGTCGCGCGTCGGCGTCGTCTCTCAAGATGCAAGGGAGGTCCCCATGTTTACCGCGCTCGCGCTTGTATGGATTCTACTCTTCGCCATTCCGCTGATTCGTACGCTACGAGCGGTGTCGAAGGAGCGGCTCAGCAATCCCGGTGCAGCCGTCATTCGGTCGTCGGCGATCCTCGGTGGCGGCATTGTCTTACTCATCGTCATAAATGTGCTCTTCGGGATTGTTACCGAGTACTTCTGGTATCAGAATCTCGGCTTCGCGAGCCGGTACACGACTGAGATCTGGACGAAAATCGGACTGTTTCTCGGCGCCTTCGTGATCGCGCTGCTCTTTCTGAGCTGGAACTACATTCACGGGCTGCGGAGCGTTCGGCCGCAGGGGAACCGGATTGTGCCCTTTGCGGGCGCCTTCATTTTCGCCGTCATCATGGGCTCCTGGGCGGCCGGACTGTGGGAGGAGCTGTTGCTCTACCTCAACCAGACCCGGAGCGCCGTGACCGAGCCCATCTTCAACCGGCCGACCAACTTCTACCTGTTTTCACTCTCCTTTTATCAGGCGATCGTCGGCTGGTTGATGTTTCTGATCATCGTAGCGGCGATAGGCTCCTTCGTCTCCGCCTCCGCGGGGATTGCGCAGCGGGCGCGCGAAGGCGCATTTCAGGACGCTCTGCTCCGGCACGCGCCCATCCGTCGGCAGCTGACCGGTCTCCTGGCGGTATTCTTTCTGGTCCTCGCCTGGAACGCCTACCTTGGCATCTACGAGCTTCTCTTCAGCACAGCCGGTGTGGTCACCGGCGCCGGCTGGACCGACATCAACGTCCGGCAGTACGCCTACTACATAACCGTCGGGATCTACCTTGCCGCGGCGATCGTGTCGATTTGGAGCGTCTTTCAGCCCCGGCTCGGCAGAAGGATCCTCGGTATCCAGCACGCCTCCGACGGAGCGATCGCAGCGACCAGACGGACGATATGGCTGCCCGTTGCCGTCATTGCCGTCCTGTTCACCGCCAATACGATCGTGCCGGCGGGCTTCGCCAGCTTCGTGGTTGATCCGAACCAGATCACTCTGGAGGCGCCCTACATTGAGCACAACATCAATTTCACTCGGCGCGCTTTCAACATAGACGAAGAGATAGTCGATTCCCGGCGCTACCCGGTAGGGAGAGATATCACGCCCGAGGTGGTCGACGCCAACGAGGCGACCCTGCAGAACGTGCGGCTCTGGGATCCCGGGGCACTCAGGGATAACCTGCAGCAGCAACAGGAGATTCGCCTCTACTACCAGTTTCACGACGTAGACATCGACAGATATGAGATCGATGGTGAAGAGACCCAGGTCATGTTGAGCGTCCGGGAACTGGAGAAGTCGCAACTCGCGGCGAGGTCGCAAACCTGGGTGGGGCGTCATCTTATGTACACCCACGGGTACGGCCTGGTGCTGCTTCCGGCGCACGAGTTCCTCCCGCAGGGCGGTCCGAATCTGCTTATCAGAAGCGTCCCTCCCGAGTCCTCCATCGACATAACCATCGAGCGTCCCGAGATCTACTACGGGGAGCGGACAAACGACCACGTATACGTGAAGACCGACCAGGAGGAGTTCGACTATCCGGCCGGGGATGAGAACGTCTTCACGACGTACCAGGGTGACGGCGGCGTCAACATTGGGTCGCCCCTCCGACGCTTCATGTACGCCTGGAAGTACGACGCCCATAAGCAACTCTTTTCGGGGTACTTCAACGACGAGTCGCGGATCATGTTCGACCGGAACATTGTGGACCGTGTCCGCAAGCTCGCACCCTTCCTCACCTTCGACCGGGACCCCTATCCGGTTATTACCGAGGACGGCCATGTGAAGTACATCATAGATGCGTACACGACGGCTCGGAACTATCCTTACGCCGAGCGCTATCAGGGTGAGCTTCGGACCTTCGCGGGTGAAAACTACATTCGCAACTCCGTAAAGGCGGTGGTGGATGCCTACGACGGGACGGTGCAGTTCTACGTCGTAGACCCGGACGACACGATCATAAGCACCTACCAGGGTGTCTTCCCGGGGCTCTTCCGGCCCTTGGATGCAATGCCGGATGATCTCAAGAACCACATTCGATACCCCGTCGACTATCTGACCGTGCAGGCGGACGTTTACAACACCTACCACATGACAAACGTCCAGGCCTTCTACCAGCGCGAAGACGTCTGGGAGTTCGCCACCGAACGCTACCGGGACAATTTCCAACGGGTGGAGCCCTACTACGTCATGTTGCAGCTTCCGGGCTCCGACGAGCCCGAGTTCGTCGCCATGCTTCCATTCACGCCCAAGGACAAGAACATCATCACTGCCTGGATGGCGGGGCGGAGCGACGTGCCCAACTACGGGAAGCTGCGCGTCTTCACCTTCCCCAAGGGTGTCGAAGTGCTCGGGCCGCGACAGATCGAAGCGCGCATCGACCAGGATGCGGAGATGTCCCAGCGTCTGAGTCTGTGGGGTCAGCGAGGCTCCGACATCATTCGGGGCAATCTGCTGAGCATCCCGCTCTTCGCGGAGGAAGAGCTCTTCATGCTCTTCGTTGAGCCGATCTTCCTTCAGGCCGAGGGCGCCAGTCTTCCGGAAGTCAAGCGGATCGCCATGGCGGATCAGGATACAGTTATCTGGGCCGAACGGTTCCAGATGGCCCTGGAACGGCTCGTCGGTGAACGCCTGGCCACCGGCGTTGAGGGACCTCACCTCCCGGATGATCAGCAACCCGCCGCTGCACCTGCGCCGACTGAGGCCATGAGTCCGGCGTTGCGGCAACTCATCAACGACGCCGTCGACGCCTTCTCCAACTACAAGCAGAACATGGCGGACAACAACTTCGCCGAGGCGGGGAACAGCCTGGATGAGCTGAACTCACTCCTCGATCAGATTGACGAGGAGACGACGACCGGCACCGGGGCCGGTGCAGGCGCCGGCACCGGCGGCGCCCCGGGCGGCCAGGGTGAGCCTGTCGGCGCCGGAACGAACGGCCAGTGAGGTTTGAAGAGGAACACAGGCGCTCGCGCAGGCGGACAGGCGCAGAATCAGGAGCGATCAAATGAGCACGACAGCAGCCGACCCAGGTACCATCACCCTGCAGGTAGCCGGCGCCCGATCCAACGATGTTGGGAAGGGCATCTGCCGGATGCCGCGGGAACAACTGAGAGAGCTCGGAATCGAAGAGGGAGGCATAATCTCCATTGACGGTAAGCGACAGACTGCGGCCGTTGCCATTCCTCCCTACGACGAAGACGAGGGGCTGGACATCGTTCGGCTTGACGGCCTCCAGCGGGCGAACGCCAACGTCAGCATTGGTGACAGCGTTCAGATCGCGAAGGCCGACGTGAAGCCGGCGACGCGGATCATTGTCGCCCCGGCGCAGCAGAACGTACAGCTCGCCGGCAGCGGCGATGCTCTGATGCAGACCCTGTATCACCGTCCGCTGGTGGCCGGTGACGTCATCTCAACCTCCGTCTATCGGCGCGAGCCCGGCATGCAGGAAGGCGCCTTTCCGAGTGACATCTTCCGCAGCTTCTTCGAGCAGCGCACCTACGGGCTCTTCGAGATGCGACTCATCGTCGTTTCCACGGCGCCGCAGGGGATTGTGCAGGTGACGGAGGACACGGAGATCGAGATCCGGCCGCGCTACCAGGAACCGGAAGAGCCCCGGAAGATCGATGTGACCTACGACGACATCGGCGGCGTCGGCAACACGATCGAGCAGGTCCGTGAGATGATCGAGCTCCCGCTGAAGCATCCCGAGCTATTCCAGCGCCTCGGCATCGATCCTCCCAAGGGGGTGTTGCTTCACGGGCCGCCGGGCACGGGCAAGACCCTGCTGGCCCGGGCGGTGGCGAACGAGTCCGACGCGAGTTTCTCCATGATCAACGGGCCGGAGATCATGGGTAAGTACTACGGTGAGAGCGAGGAGCGCCTGCGAAAGATCTTTGAAGACGCCCAGAAGCAGGCGCCTGCAATCATCTTCATTGACGAGCTCGACTCCATTGCACCCAAGCGGGGCAACGTCTCCGGAGAGGTGGAGCGGCGCGTCGTTGCGCAACTCCTGACGCTCCTCGACGGTCTTGAGGCGCGGGAGAACGTGATCGTCATTGCCGCGACGAACCGCGTCGACGACGTCGACGAGGCGCTGCGTCGTCCCGGCCGCTTCGACAGAGAGATTGTGATCGATGTCCCCGACTATCGAGGTCGCCGCGAGATCATGAACATCCACACCCGCGGCATGCCTCTGGCCGAAGACGTCGACCTGGAGCAGTTGTCCCGTACGACCTTTGGTTTCGTCGGCGCGGACATCGCCTCCCTGAGCAGAGAGGCGGCGATCGAGTCCCTCCGGCGCAATCTTCCGGAGATCAACCTGGACGAGGATCCCATTCCTCAGGAGGCGCTCCAGAAGCTGGAGGTGACCCACCACGACTTTCTCAACGCCCTCCGTCGCATCCAGCCGTCGGCGCTGCGGGAGGTGATGATTCAGGCCCCCGATACATCCTGGGACGACATCGGTGGGCTCGAAGAGGTGAAGCAGTCCCTTCGTGAGGGCATTGAGCTTCCCATCAAGGAGCCCGACTCCTTCCGGCGACTCGGAATACGTCCGCCCAAGGGCTTCCTCTTCTTCGGCCCGCCGGGAACGGGAAAGACACTCCTTGCCAAGGCCGTTGCCAAGCGCTCGGAGGCGAACTTCATCTCTGCGAAGTCTTCGAGCCTGCTGTCCAAGTGGTACGGCGAGAGCGAGAAGCAGATCAGTCAGCTCTTCCACCGGGCGCGGCAGGTGGCGCCGTCGGTCGTCCTGATCGACGAGATCGATTCACTCGCCCCGCAGCGCGGCGCCGGCTACGGCGACGTGAGCGTCACCGAGCGGGTGGTCAACTCCCTCCTTGCCGAGATGGACGGACTCGAGGAGCTCCAGGGAGTCGTCGTGATCGGTGTGACGAACCGCCCCATGCTCCTCGACCGTGCGCTCCTTCGTCCCGGTCGCTTTGACGAGCTGGTATACGTACCGATCCCGGACAAGGACGGGCGCCGCCGCATTCTCGAGATTCACACCTCCGAGATGCCTCTGGCCGACGATGTGGACCTGGACAGTCTGGCTGAGCGCACGGAGCGCTATACCGGGGCGGATCTTGAGAATCTGGTTCGCCGGGCGGGGCTGCACGGGCTGCGCGCTTCCCTGGACACGGAGGAGGTTCCCATGAGCTTCTTCGAGGAGGCGCTCAAGGAGACGCATCCGTCGGTGTCTCAGGAAACCCTCGACTACTACAAGCGCACCGCCGAGGAGCTCAAGCAGGAGAAACCCGAACGCGGGCGTATCGGCTTCACCGCGCAGCAGCAGTAGGGGGCCGGTTCCGTCAACCAGGCTGGTGCGGGCGTTCGGGCGCTCCGATATCCCGCCGAAAGTAGACCCCGTCGAAGTGAAGGTTCTCGATGTCGCGGTAGGCGGTCTCTCGCGCCCTCTGCAGGTCCCGGCCCAGGCCCGTAACCGTCAGGACGCGTCCGCCGCTGGTAATCAGGGCGGAGTCCGCCACCTCCGCACCGGCCACGAACACCGGGCTCTGGATGTCGGCGGGAATCGTGATCGGGTTTCCCTTCCGGTAGGTGCCGGGGTATCCGCCGGAGGCGGCGACTACCGCGCACGCCGCGCCGTCGCTCCAGCGGGCGTGGGTCCGTATGGCCTCTTCGAGACCGCCGCGGGCGGTGGCCTCCAGCAACTCGGCGAGGTCCCCCTCCAGTAACGGAAGGAGGGCCTGCGCTTCCGGATCGCCCAGGCGGACGTTGTACTCCAGCACCTGCGGGCCCGAGGCGGTCACCATGATGCCGATGAAGAGAAAGCCGCGGTAGTTCCACTTCTCCCGTCGCATACCGACAATGGTCGGCTGGATGACCTCGTGGTCGATCCGGTCGGCGAAGGCGGCGTCGACGTTCGGGTGGGGTGCGACCACTCCCATGCCGCCGGTATTCGGGCCGGTATCTCCATCTCCAATGCGCTTGTGATCCTTCGCGGCGGGGAAGGTGAGGTAGGCGGTGCCGTCGGTAAGGAGGATCACGCTTGCTTCGAAGCCCGTGAGCATTTCTTCGAGGACGAGGATCGAGCCCGCCTCGCCGAAGCGCCCTTCGATCATGGCCGCGGCGACTGCGCCGCGCGCCTCCGCTACCGATTCAGCCACGACGACGCCCTTGCCTGCGGCAAGCCCGTCCGCCTTCACGACGACCGGGGCTCCAAGCTCTTCAATAGCGCCGTAGGCTTCCTCCGCGGTGTAGGCGGTGATCGCCCTGGCGGTAGGTACCTCGTAGCGGCGCATGAACTCCTTGGCAAAGCCCTTGCTGCCTTCCAGGCGGGCCGGCTCCTTGCCGGGGCCGACGACGGACACCCCCGCCTCGCGAAGAGCGTCACCGACGCCGCGAACGAGGGGCGCCTCGGGACCGACGACCACGAGATCGACCGAACGCCCCCGGGCGAAGTCGACGATCCCTTCCACGTCGTCGGAGGCGATCGCCACGTTACTGCACTTCGACGCGCGCGCGGTGCCGCCGTTGCCGGGCGCGCAGTAGATCTCCGTAACCCGCTGCGGCTGGGCGAGCTTCCAGGCGATCGCGTGCTCCCGACCGCCGGAACCGACAATGAGAATCACCATGTTACGGGCTCTCCCTTCGTGAGCGCCTCCACGGCCTCGATCAAAGCTTCATGTTCGAGAGGTCGAAGGCGCCGTGCCAGGGTATCCGGCGTGTCGTTCCCGCGGACCTCCAGGCGCTTCTGCAGGATGATGTCGCCGGTGTCGACCCCCGCATCCACGTAGTGTACGGTGCACCCGGTCTCCGTGGCCCCCGCCGCGAGGACGGCCTCGTGGACGCGGCGCCCGTACATGCCGCTGCCCCCGAAGCTCGGCAGGAGGGCCGGATGGATGTTGATCATTCGTCCCTCGTAGGCCGACAGGAGCGGCTCATCGACCCGGGAGAGAAAGCCCGCAAGAACGACGAGATCGAGATTTGGGCCGATGGCGTCGAGGATGGCCTGCGACAGCTCGCTTCCCAGGCTCTTGCGATCCAGGACCACTGTGGGGATTCCCGCCGAAGCTGCCCGTTCGGCGGCGCGCGTCCCGGGGCGATCACTCACCACCGTCACAATGTCGACGTCGAGTCGCCCCCTGGCGGCGGCGTCGATCAGGGCCTGCAGGTTGGTGCCGCCTCCGGAAACGAGAACGGCAATGCGCGGTGGTCGCTCTGTCATGTGCTGCCTTTGCCTCCGCGCGGTCAACGTGCCGCGCCCGCCGGGTGAATCAGACGAGCACGACTTCGCCGGCTCCCTCTTCAATGCGGCCAATGATCCGCGGTGCGTTCCCGTGAACCGTTGCCACGGCACGGACCGCCTCGATCGCTTTCGCAGCCGCGTCGGAGGGCACCGCGGCGACCATGCCGACTCCCATGTTGAATGTCGCGTACATCTCGTCCCGGTCGATGCCGCGAGATGCGAGGTAGGAGAAGATCGGGAGCTCCGGCAGGGAATCCCGCTCGATTCGCGCGGACAGTGCGTCGCGCCACATCCGCGGGACGTTCTCGTCCAGTCCGCCGCCGGTAATGTGGGCGAGGCCGTGTACCGCCGTTGCAGCCTGCAACACCCGGATCGCCTCCACGTACACGACGGTCGGTTCCAGGAGCGCCGCGGCGACCGTCCCCGGCGCGGCCCGGGAGGCCGACGCCGTTCCGGCACGTCCTCCGCCGGACGCGGCGGAGGCCTCTGCAGTCCCCGTGAGGGGTGCGTCGTAGTCGCTCACCACGTGGCGAACCAGTGAGAAGCCGTTGCTGTGAACTCCACTGGCCGGCAGGCCGATGAGGACATCCCCCGCCTGGACGTGGGATCCGTCAATGAGCTTCGCCCGCTCGGCAACCCCGACGGCGAAACCCGCAATGTCGTACCGGCCGTCGTGGTAGAAGCCCGGCATCTCCGCGGTCTCTCCGCCCACCAGGGAGCACCCCGCCCGGCGGCACCCCGCGGTAATGCCGGCAACAATGTGCTCGACAACCTCGGGCTCAAGGCGTCCGCAGGCGAGGTAGTCCAGGAAGAAGAGGGGATCCGCGCCGTGGCAGACGAGGTCGTTGACGCACATGGCCACGCAGTCGATCCCGACGGTCTCGTAGGCGCCGTATCGCAGGGCGATCTCCAGCTTGGTGCCGACGCCGTCGGTGGCGGAGAGAATCACCGGGTCGCGCATGGCGGGCATACCCACCGCCGCCGCAAAGCCCCCGATGTCGAGGATGGACGCTCCCGCGGCGGCGCCGCCACCGCCCTGGTTCCCGTTGTCGGCGGTTACCCGCTTGATGCGCTCCACCGTATCCTTGGCGGCGTCCAGATTCACGCCTGCGTCCCGGTAGGTTGCCATGACTATCGACTCTCGAAGACGAGCTTCTCTTCTTCCACCGGTGCCGCAATGGGGTAGATCCCGGTGAAGCAGCCGGTGCAGAAACGGTGGCGATCCCCCAGCGAATCCAGAAGACCTTCGACGGAGACGTAGGCAAGGGAGTCGGCATTCAGCATTTCACGGATCTCCTCGAGGCCGCGGCTCGCGGCAAGCTCATCCCGGCTCGGAATATCAATGCCGAAGTAGCAGGGAAATGCCACCGGCGGGCTGGCCACGCGGAAGTGAACTTCCCTGGCGCCGGCTTCCCGCAGGAGGGTCACCAGGCGCCGGCTCGTCGTACCCCGCACAATGGAGTCGTCCACCAGGATGATGCGCTTGCCCTCGACGTTCTGCCGGAGGGCGTTGAGCTTGACGTTGACCGCCTTCTCGCGAAGCTCCTGGGAGGGCACAATGAATGAGCGCCCCACGTACTTGTTCTTGATGAGGGTCATCCGGAAGGGAACGCCGGAAACCTCGGCGTAGCCGAGGGCGGCAACGACGCCGGACTCCGGGACACCGGAAACCAGGTCGGCGTCGACGTGAGCCTCCCGGTAGAGGGCCGCACCGGTGCGCATGCGGGACTCGTAGACGCTCACCTCATCGATCGTCGAGTCCGGTCTGGCGAAGTAGATGTACTCGAAGGAGCAGGTCTGCGTGTGGGTCTTCTCCGGGGCCCGCAGGGAGTG
>CAZZIE010000001.1:67302-96292 GCA_964654185.1 uncultured Spirochaetaceae bacterium
CGCTCTTCTTGATCGACTGAATGCCGTCGTCCGTGATCACCAGGATCTCTCCCGGTTCGACGTCGCGAATGACCGTGCCGCCGACCGCCTGGATGGCGCAGCTCTCCGACGCAATGACGTAGCCGTTCCCGAGGGCGCCCAGGAGAAGCGGACGGTTGCCGTTGGGATCTCGCACGGCAACGAGCCTGTCCTCGGTGAGAATGCCGAGGGCGTAGGAGCCCTGGACGGTGCGCATGGTGTCGGTCAAGGCGCGCTCGAGCCCGTGGGTCGCACCCCGGGAGATGAGGTTGAGAATCACCTCGGAATCGCTGGAGGAGTGGAAGACCACGCCGGCATCCTCCAGGAGCTCCCGAATGACCGGAGCATTCACCAGGTTTCCGTTATGCGCCACGGCCACCTGCCCCAACCGCGTCTGCGCAACCAGGGGCTGGGCGTTCGCCACGGTATTGGAGCCGCGGGTGGAGTAGCGCGTGTGCGACAGAGCCGCCTTCCCGGTCCAGCTCGTGAGCATCTCCTCGGTGAAGACCTCGGCCACCAGGCCCAGCCGCTTGTGGACGGTGAACTCACCGTCGCGGTTCACCACCATGCCGGCGGCTTCCTGTCCGCGGTGCTGCAGAGAGTAGGCGCCGTAGTAGGCAATGTGCGCTACGTCGGCATCCTGGGCACCCGGCAGAAAGACCCCGAAGACTCCGCACTCCTCGTGAAGCTCACTCATGCGCGACCCCTCAATCGGTTTGCGATTTCCTGATACGCCTCTTCCACGCGACCCAGGTCGCGGCGGAAGCGGTCCTTGTCCAGTCGTTCACCCGTTTCCAGATCCCAGAAACGGCAGGTGTCCGCACTGATCTCGTCGGCCAGGAGCAGATCGCCGGCAGCGGCGCGCGCCCCAGGGCGGTGCGGCATATCCGCGTCGCCGGGCCCTTCGGCATCGCCCCTGGCTCTTCCATATTCGAGTTTGAAGTCGATGAGCTCGATACCCACGCTCTGCATGGCCTCGGTGAGCGCCGTATTCACGATGCGGGTCATGCCGTAGATTGCGGCAAGCTCGTCGAAGGTGGCAAGGCCGATTGCGACGGCGTGAGTGTCGTTGATGAGTGGGTCGCCGAGGGCATCGTTCTTGTAGGAGAGCTCGAAGACCGTTGAGGCCAGGCGGGTGCCCTCCTCAATGCCCAGGCGCTTGGCCATGGTGCCGGCGGCGCGATTTCGAACAATCACTTCCAGAGGGACGATGTCGACGGCCCGGCACAGTTGCTCACGGTCGGACAGCTTCTCCAGGAAGTGCGTCGGGACGCCGCGGCCTTCGACCAGGGCCATGAGGATGCTGGAGATCTCGTTGTTTCGCACGCCCTTGTCGGTGACGGTGCCGCGCTTCCGGGCGTTGTACGCGGTGGCATCGTCCTTGAAGTACATGATGACCCGGGCGGGGTCGTCGGTGGCGTAGAGCTTCTTGGCTTTGCCTTCGTAGAGGAGCTCTCGCCGTGTCACGCTGCTCATAGGCGCGATCCTTGTGGTTGCGGTCAGGTGGAGGGCGTGCGCGGAAACAAAAAAGCCCGCCTGTGCAGGCGGACCTTTGTACGCGGTTGGATGCAATACACCGATCCACCCATAGTAGGGAGATTTACGGTCTCCCTGTAGAAACTCCCGGCCCCTATCGCCGGGACTATATGGATGCCGTGGGCATTCGCGCTTCGACGGTCCAGTCGGCGGTGCTTCCGCAGTGCCGGCTCACCGGAAGTAGCGAATGCCGCTTTCAATGATCCCGGCATTGCCCGGCGCCGGATGGTTGCGAAACAGCCCCGGTGCAATGCGCTCTATGTGTCCCATCTTACCAAAGATCCGGCCGTCTGGGGAAGTAATCCCCTCGATTGCCAGAACGGATCCGTTCGGATTCCAGGGCTCGGCATCGGCAATGGCTCCGGTCGGATCGGCGTACTGCGTTGCGACCTGTCCCGCCTCCAGGAGTTGCTGCGCCGCTTCGCGTTCCATGAGCAGCCTGCCTTCACCGTGGGAGACCGGCACGGCGTATACGTCGCCGGGTCGGGTTGCCGCAAGCCAGGGAGATGAGGACGATGCGATCCGCGTCCAGGCCATGCGCGCGACGTGGTGTCCGATCCGGTTCTGCGCCAGTACCGGATCTCCCGGCGCGCGGTCACGGATCTCGCCGTAGGGCACCAGGCCCAGCCGCACCAGCGCCTGGAATCCATTGCAGATGCCCAGGATCAGCCCGTCCCGATCCCGGACCAGGCGTTCGATCTCCGCCGCCACCCGGGGCATCCGCAGGAGCGCCGCCATGAACTTGCCCGAACCGTCCGGCTCATCCCCTGCGCTGAAGCCCCCGGGCAGAAGGAGGATCTGGCTCTGCGCAATCGCCCGGGCCAACGCGTCCAAAGACTCCTCGATCGCCTGCCGCGTCAAGGTCCTCAGCACGATCGTCCGGGGCCGCCCGCCCGCCTCCTCCACGGCTTCTGAGCTGTCGTACTCGCAATTGGTTCCCGGGAAGACCGGAATGAGCACGCCCGGGGCGGGTCCCCGGGCGGTGCCGGGCGCGCGGCTTGCGGCCCCCTGTGACGTATCCGTCGCGCCTGCGTCCGTCGCGATCACGCCCGGCCGGGTTGCGGGGTCGCCGCCGGCCGGTGTTCCGCGGCGCCTGTTGCCGTCTGCCGCGGCCGTCGCTACGGCCGCGCCCGCCGTGCCGGGCGACTCTCCCGAGTGAAAGAGAGGCTCCAGGGTGCCGTGCCACGCGGCGAAGGCCTCCTCGATCGGTATCTCCCAATCCGGGAAGGCGATCGTGCTGCCGCCGCTCGTACCGCCGGTCGTACCGATGTCGACGGCAGCCGCCCGCTCCTGGAGGCGTTCCTCGAAGAACCGCGGGGTGACTTCCAGTAGAAAGGCGCCGATGTCCGGGGCGAACCAATCCAGGCTCTCCGCGGCAGCACGATCGATCGTCACCCCCACGTGGTTTCCGAAGGTCGCGCGGGCCAGGGTACCTGCAAGACCGTCCTCACCGACGGCGGCAACCGAAAGAAGGCCTTCATCTTCGGCCGCCTCATGAAGGAGGCGGAGAATGTCGTGGAGCGCCGTCGCGCTCGGGAGCCCGGTCGACTCCCGCCCGTGCGTGCCGGCCGGCGCTGCCGTCGTCGGCTGCGGCGCGGTCGAGCGCGCGCGCGAGCGGTCCGCGCTTGCCGGCTTCGCGCCTTCCGCCCCCGGCCGTAACAGAACCAGCCGGCTCCCTTCGGTCTTCAGCTCTGGAGACCTGACGTGTTCCTCTCGTCCCGGGCCGAAGGCAAAGGCAATCAGGGTCGGCGGCACATCCAGGTCTTCGAAGGTACCGGACATACTGTCTTTGCCGCCGATGGCAGGTGTCTCGAGGTCGAGTTGCGCCGACAGGGCGCCCAAAAGGGCTGCGACGGGCAGACCCCAACGCTCCGGCTCACTGCCCGGGCGGGGGAAGTACTCCTGGAGGCTCAAGCGCAGGCGCCGGGGATCGCCTCCCGCCGCAACGGCGCGGCACACCGCCTCGACAATGGCGAGGTATCCGCCGCGGTAGGGCGACTCCTCTGAGATCGCCGGAGAAAAGCCGTATGCCGCCACCGACGCCAGGTTCGCCGCGCCGCCGACGGTTCCCGCTGCGCCGCCCGCGATGCGCGGCAACCGCATGACCGTCGCCTGAGCGGGCGTCCGCTGAAGGACGCCCCCGAAGGGAAGGAGTACGGTGCCGCGCCCGATGGACGAATCGAAGCGCTCGACCAGTCCGCGATGGGTCGCTCCCGCAAGACCCCGGAGGTGTCGGAGCCAGGTCTCTCTCGTGGAATCCATGCCGGCTGTGCCCGCCCCGGGAAGCGCACTGGTGCGGTCCGCCGTGGCGTGGGCCGGTGTAGCGCGGTCCGCCGTGGCGTGGGCCGGCGCGATTTCCGCTGTTGCGCGCTTCGGTGCGCCGGCCGAGTCCAGGAGTGACCGCGGCAGGTCGACCACCGTGCCGCCTCCCGACCGCATGACAAGGCGCTCTCCCGCGGTGATCCGGGCAATGACCGTCGCCTCCAGGTTCTCCTCAGCGGCCAGCTCGCGAAACCGTTCGGCGTCCTCCGCGGAGACGACGACCGCCATGCGCTCCTGGCTTTCGCTCAGGGCCACCTCGTCCGGGGCGAGGTGCGCGTACTTCCGTGGAACCGCGTCCAGATCGATGTCGATGCCTTCGGCGAGCTCGCCCACCGCCACGGCCACCCCGCCGGCGCCGAAGTCGTTGCACCGCTTGATCAGCGCCAGCGCGTCAGGATTGCGATAGAGCCGGTAGAGCGCCCGCTCCGCGGGTGGGTTCCCCTTCTGCACTTCGGCGCCGGCGACCGCAACGGAGTCCTCCGTGTGCTCCCTGCTCGATCCCGTTGCGCCGCCGATTCCGTCCCGCCCGGTTCTACCGCCCACGAGGAGCACAACATCGCCCGGTTCCGGACGCTCCCGCCGCACCAGCCGCCGCGGCACGGCGCCGATCACCGCGCCCGCCTCAAGCCGCTTGGCCACGTAGCCGGGATGGTAGTGCTCGCCGACCAGCCCGGTGGCCAGGCCGAACTGGTTGCCGTAGGAGGAGAAGCCCCGCGCCGCTTCCAGAGTGATCAACCGCTGCGGCAGCTTCCCGGTGCGGGTTTCCTCCACGGCTTGCCGCGGATCGCCGGAGCCGGACACACGAATGGCCTGGAAGACCGTGCCGCGGCCGGACATGGGATCGCGAATGGCGCCGCCAAGGCAGGTCGATGCGCCGCCGTACGGCTCGATCTCGGTGGGATGATTGTGCGTCTCATTCTTGAAGAGCAGGAGCCAGTCGTGATTGTCGGGCGCCCCGCCGCTCGCAGCCGCAGCCGCAGCCGCGCCCGCGGCCGCAGTTGTGGCCGCGGCGGGAAGCACGATCCCGGCTGCGTTGATCTCCTCGGAGACATCCAGATCGGGGAGCCCGCCCCGCGCACGGAACGCCTTCGCCGCAATAGTGGCCATATCCATGAGCGTTTCCGGGCGATCCCCCCGGCCGAGCTCCCGTCGCAGGTCCCGGTAGCGCTCCAGGGCGCGCGCCTCGGCGCTGCTCTCGGGGACGGCGATTCGGGTAAGCTCGGTGAGGAAGGTCTGGTGGCGGCAGTGATCGGACCAGTAGGTGTCCAGAAGGCGCAGCTCAATGAGCCGGGGCTCGCGCCCTTTCCGGGCGAAGGCCTCCGCGCACACCAGGAGATCGCCGGCGGTCATGGCCAGGCCGAGGCGCTCCACCACATTCGCCGCCGGTTCTTGCTGATCCTGGCCGGCGGCACTGGCGCCGGCGGCACCAGCCCCGCCGGCGAGGTGCCGGAGCGGGACCTCCTCCGGTGCGGCTCCTGCGCCACCGGCCGAGCCCGCGCCGCCGGCCGCCGGGCCGTCGGCGCCCGGCCCGGGCCGCCGGGCCACCTCGTCTGAGATGGCCTCGTCGGCTTCCGTTGCGGCGCGCGCCCGGCGCAGCTGCGCGTCCGCATCGTAAGGATCGACCTCCGCCGAATCCACCGGGTTGATGAGGTACCCCTTGAGGCGCGCAAGCTCCGCCGGCGTGATCTCGCCGGCAAGGGCAATGACCGTTGCCACCATGACGGTCGGATCGGCGGCGCCGAGGACGTGGAGGCCGTCGGCCGCCGCCTGGGCACGATTGTCGAACTGTCCCGGAACGTAGGCGAAAGCGAAAGCGGTCTCGCCGGCGCCGAGATCGAGGGTTCGGGAGAGGCTGTCGGTCGCGGGATCGCTGAAGATGGTTCGCTCCGCCGCTTCCACGATTCCGGGCGCGACGCCGTCGACGAGGTAGCGGTGAATCAGCCGTACCGACTGGATTCCCTGAAGGTGCAGCACCTCCCGGGCATCGCTGAGGATGCGCTGGGCCTCCGCCGGGACCTCGACGGTTCGTTCGACGAAAAGCGTCGTCATGCCCCGGGTTCACCTCGCGTTGCCGCGGCGCCTCCGAGCTCGCCGCGCATGTTCTCCACGACGCGGCGGTAGCGCTCACAGACCGCCCTGGTTCGCTCCGCCGCCCGGCCGCGGTACCGGCCGGGATCCGCAAAGAGATCCGCCGCCTCGACGCCGCGACGGGCAAAGGCCGCCTCGATTCGCTGCCACACCGCCTCGTCCGAGCGGAGAGCGTCGGCGAAGGATGTGCCGTCATCATCGGCCTTCAATGTTATGCGGCGGATTACCTCGTGGGCGTCGCCTTCCCCTGCCAGAGCCAGGGCGATGTATACGGCCTCCGCCAGGGCCGCGTCGGACCCTTCAATGTTGGCGCGCATGCGGTCGGCATCTACGTGCAATCCGCCGATGACCCGGCGCGTGCGTTCCGCCGCGGCGACGAAGCCGGCGAGGTACTCCGCGACGAAGCGGCCGCTTGCGGAGTTCGTGAGGTCGCGCTGATGCTCGGAGATCTGATCCAGGAAGAAGGTCTGCACCCGCGGCGCAAAAGTCTTCCAGAGGCTCTTCACGTGCTCGGAGTTCCAGGGGTTGCGCTTCTGCGGCATGGTGGAGGAGCCGACCTGGCTCTGGCCGAAGCTCTCGCGGACCTCGGCGATCTCGGTGCGCTGGAGGTTGCGGAGATCATCCGCCAGGTTGGCAAGAATGCCGAAGGCGGTGTTGAGCTCCAGGAGGAGCCGCAGGAGCGGTTCCGGCGGAACGATCTGGGTGGCGTGCTCCGCCGGGGTCAGACCCAGGCGGTCCATGAGCTCCGCCTCCAGGCCGACGGGATCGTCCGTCAGGATGGAGGTGGCGTTGTACCCGCCGATAGCGCCGGAGAGCTTGCCTCGGAGTGACGTTGAACGTGCATCGATCTGCTGGATGGTGGAGCCGAGGCGGGCAACGTATTCGCTCACGGCAAAGCCGAAGGTGGTGGGCACCGCGTGCTGGCCGTGAGTCCGTCCGATCTGCGTCGTCTCGGCGTGGCTCTCGGCGAGCTGAATGAGCGCCTCTTCGAGAGAGAGCAGCAACGGCAGGATCACGGCGCGCACCACGTCGCGATAGCGGACTGACGCGGCGGTGTCCAGCATGTCCACGGAGGTCGCCCCGAGATGCACCAGGGGCGCCGCTGCCGCCGGGACCTTTCTCTTCATGACGTTCACCACGGCGCGCACGTTGTGGTGCGTCTTCGCCTCCTCCTCGTAGACCTCGTCGGGAGTGATCTGCTTCTCAATGTCCCGGAGGGCGTCCAGCACTTCGCCGGCCTCTGCGGGGGCGCCGCCGCGGTCCCCGCCCGCGTTGTCACCACCACCGTCGGCGCTGGGTTCCGCGTCCGCGTCGGCGCGGCCACCCACGTTCGCCGGCAGCCCGACGCGCTTCACCAGGAGCCGCAGGTACTCCGCCTCCACCGTGACGATGGAGCGGATGACCGCTTCCTCGCTGAGATAGCGGGAGAGCTCGTCGAAGAGGGTCTGATTGGCCAGATAGTATCGATGGTCCAGGGGAGAGAGGTTCAGGAAGATGGAGCGTTCCATGGGCAACCATTGCCGTTGCCCTTGTGTGGTGTCAAGACGTTCCCAGGGAGAAGCGCCGGGCAATAACGGCAGCGGGACGACCCGACGGCGCCCTTCAGTAGATTCGCTTTACGAAGGGGATCACGTCGAAGCCCGCGTCAAAGGAGAACACCTCTTCAACTTCGTTCGCTTCCATGGCAGCGACATGTATTGCGTCTCTCGCGGAGATTGCCGTGTGCGACTCCAGGATGGTCCTGCCGCGCTCCACGATGTCCAGCGTGACCGGAAACACGGAGTCGACGATGTCTCGGAGCGCCCTGAAGGCAGGCTCAATTGCGTCCAGGCGCCGGATTGCGTGATAGCGATGGAGGATCTCCTGGAATACCTCCGCATCCGTCACAAGGGGATTTCCCTTTCTCAGAAGCCGGGATAGGACGGCACGACTCTGCGCCTTGTTGGTATGCTCGGCGCCGACCAGATACATCGGGACGTTGGAGTCAATGAACACCACTGCTGTAGCCCTCTTCGATCTCCCCAAGCATCTGACCGATATCCGCAGTGGGAAACTCGTAGGCCATGGCACGGTCTATGGCGTCCAGCTTGCGCTCCGTCTTCCCTGTCGGGTAGCTCCGTCTGGCCTTTCTGAGCGCTTCACGAACCCACTCGGCTGTAGTCATGCCATTCTCTCGGGCCAGGGTCTGGATCTCTTCGTACTCCCGTTCATCCAGGAGCACCTGTAACCGCTTACTCATACGTTTATGATATTTGACTCATGCGTATGAGTCAATAATGAGTTGTGTGCATACAACGCTTCGTGAGAGAAGACGCGATCAATACACCCTAACCTACCCGCAACCCTGTTGATAGGATTCCGGCAAGTCACGGTGCAGACGTAGTTTGCTCGGCTTTGGCGCCCACAAGAGGATTCTCGCAGGCCGAGCGCCGGCAACCTACGGCTCGGTAACGGATTACGGGCAGTGCCATCAACAGGCTTGTGAGTAGGTTAATACACCCGAAACTCGTACAGCCGCGTCTCCAGGGCGCCGTTGTAGAGGATGGTCTTCGACGATGAGCGCAGGCCGATCCGCTTTGCCGCCTGGAGGTTCGCGGTAATGATCCAGGCGCTCCAGCCGGCGTAGCGCGCCTTCAGGTTGTCCCCGATCATCTGGTAGAGCGCCGCGACGTCCGCTTCCGGGACGCGCTCGCCGTAGGGCGGATTGGTGACGATGACGCCGGCGGGGCCCCCGCCTCGGCCGCCATCCGGGCCGCCCTCCATGGCGTCGTCGGGGCCATCCTCCGGAGCGTCGTTCAGCGCTGCGCCGGGTCCGAGGACGTCGTGGAGGGCGAGCTCTTCGAAGGCGCCGGGGACGAAGCGAATGAGGTGGTCCACCCCGGCGCGCTCGGCGTTACGCTTCGCGATTGCCAGAACGGTGGGGTCCGCGTCCGCGGCAATGATCTGTCCGGCACCGCGGGGTGCCGGTCCGGGGGTCGTTCCGGGTGCCGGTCCGGGTGCCTTCACGCCTCGAAACGCCGGCCACCGCTCGAAGGCGTAGCGGCGGCCCAGGTCACCGGGGACGCGGCCGGCCTGGATGAGGGCGGCCTCGATCACGATCGTGCCGGAGCCACAGAACGAATCGAAGAGGGGCACGGTGCCGTCCCAGTCGGAGAGAAGAACCAGGCCGGCGGCCAGGCTCTCCCGGAGGGGCGCGTCTCCGGCCTCGCGACGGTAGCCCCGCTCGTGGAGGCTCCGGCCGCTGGTGTCCAGGGAGATCTCGACGCCCGCGTCGGAGGCGTGAACCACCACGGGGTAGTCCGGACTGCGCCGGTCGATGTTAGAACGCCGCCCCCGCTTCTCCCGCTGCCGGTCGACAATGGCGTCCTTCACCCGCATGGCCAGGAACTTGTGGTTCGAGAGCGTCCGGGAGCGGGCCAGGGCGGTCACTGCCAGGGTCGCGTCCGGCACAATGTGCTTCTCCCAGGGAATCCGGGAGGCCAGAGCGTAGACGTGGTCGTAGGTGGAGGCTGGGCCCTGGATGAGGGATACGAGAACGCGTGAGGCCGTCCGGAGGGAGTGATTTGCTGCAGCCACGGTCTCGGCGGTTCCGCGGAAGCGCACGACACCCGGCTCGGTTCCCTCCACGTCCGGGGCCGCCGATGTACCTGCAGCGAGGGCTCGGACCTCGGATTCGAGAACCGGCTCCAGGCCGCCGGCGCAGGTCGCGACAATGCTGTATTGATCGGATCGGGAGCTCATGGGGTAGGAGCGATTATACGGAAGATCGGCCGGATTGTCAGGAAGCGCTCCCGGCGTCCCCCCTCCGGTCCCGAGTCGCCGCGCCGGTCACGCCGGGCGGCCGCGCCCTTCGGGAGGGCTCCCGCCGGAACCGTCGCCGCCGGGCCGCTACTCCGCCGCGCGTCGGCGTACCCTCGCGACGCCGGCCGTCACCATCGACCCGGCTACAGGTACTTCCCGCGATTCACCGTGGTCATGCGGCGGACAATGCGGCTGAGAGCGAAGAAGCTTACGAGCACCGAGAGGTAGGCGCCGAGGGGGCCCAGGAGGAGCCAGTGGTTGTTGGTGATGTAGCCGCGGAACTCACCGACCATGCCGGCGAGCTCGTTGGTGCGGCTGTGGTAGATGATCGGGTCAAAGCTCACGTCGGTGCCGCCCAGAAAGACGTTGAACATGGCGAGCTGTCCCAGGAGGACCAGAACCGAAACCGCCTCGGCCACGAAGCGCCGGAGCGCCGGTCCGGTCATGTGCGGGAGGATGTGGTGCAAGAGGAGGCGCAGCGGCCCGGCGCCGACTGAGACGGCGGCCTGGCTGAACTCCTGTCCCAGGAGGCTGCGGACATCCTCGGAGAAGCTGGCAACCAGCCCCGGCAGCCCCACCAGCACGATGAGCGCACCCTGCAGCGCCATCAGCCGCGGCACCGGGAGGGACGATCCAATGCTGACCCGGAAGACCGTGAAGTAGACCAGGATGAACGCCGGGATGACGATCGGCGCGCGCGGAATGGGACGGCTCGACCGGCGGAAGGCGAGCGCCGTTCCCGCCAGGAAGCCCAGGAGCACGCGGCCGCCGGCCAGCACCAGCACGGCGGCGACGGTGAAGCGGAAACCGTGGAGGATCCGCGTCAGCATGTCGTAGCCCCAGATGTCCGTTCCCAGCAGGTGCGCCCGGTTCGGCCCGAAGGGGCTGTAGAGCTTCTCCCCGCGGTACTCGGAAATGGTCTCCGAGTGGTCGAGAGCGTACGGTGCGACTGCAGGGCCCAGGAGGGAGAAGAATGCCAGATAGAGAACGATGATTACGGCGACGGCTCTAGGCATGTTGACTTACCGCCAATGTGAGCGCCATGCCGAGGCGAGCCAGGATGTAGCTCGCAATGACCACCGTGATCAGGGCGACCAGGCAGTGGACCATGAAGGCGAACTGGTATCCCCCGAGCTGAAGCGGGCCCTGGTCCGTGAAGGCGTAGGCGAACATCCATTTCACCAGGCCCCGGGACTGAAAGACGCGTTCCACAATGAAGAGCGTCGCCGCGTGGGTTCCCAGAATGCGCGGCAGGTCGCGCTTCACCCCATCCAGCACCCCCGGCAGGAGGTGGCGCCGGTAGATGCGCCGCCGGGAGATGCCCCGGGCCACCAGGTTGCCGACGAACTGCTCGCCCCGGAAGTGGTGCACCCGGTCCGCCGCAATGAGCATGGTCGCCACCGCCGGGTAGAGGGTCATGACAATGAAGGGAAGGAGCAGGGCGGTCTGCGAGCCGACGGATGCAACCCTGGCAATGCGTACGCCCGTCGCCACGGTGATGCCGATCACCGCGAACTGCAGAAGGAGCGCCAGGAGGAAATCCGGCACCAGGCCCAGGCTTCCCAGGAAACCCTCCAGGCGCTTCAGATCATATCTGGCAACAGTCATGCCGGTGGCGACGCCTGCAACCAGGCCCAGACCCAGTCCGCCGAAGAGGTAGAGGAAGCTGTTCAGCCAGTACGGGCCGACATCCGTCAGGAAGCTCCGGGACATGGTCCCGGCCTGGTAGGCGAAGAGCTCACTCTCGGCGGCGCTCCGGAGGTAGTCCGTCAGCTTGGCCAGCGGTTGGCCCAGCCGCACGACGATGTGCTGCAGCCGAATGCTGAAGAGCTCCGGGAGCAGCGCGACGAGGAATCCGATGAGAAGCAGGCCGCACAGGACGGCAACCATCCCGACAATGGTGCGGGCAACAGTAGTGAGTCCATTCCGATTCATGGTAGTGTGAGCCATACTATGAACATCAAAGCCTTTCTTGTCACGGCCTTTGCAGCAGGTGCCGTCGTTGTTCTTGCCGGGTGCGGCCCCGATCGAGACATTCTGCACCGGTGGACCGGTACCTACGTTGCCTACGACGACACCGGCCCCCTCGGCTTCGGCTGTACCGTGCATGACGCCGGAGAGCAGCGGCGGCTCGTCGAGTGGGGGTACAGTCCCGACGGCACGATCACCAGGGCACAACACCTCCTCGGGTACTTCCAGCTGGAAGACCACTACTCGGACAACTACGGGACGTTTCAACCCACATGGGTGTATAGGTACGCGCCGGATACCGGGAGCTATCCGCAGTTCGTGCTTCACGAGTACTTCGACGGTGACATTGAGGCGCGCCTGGTCGAGTCCGGGCAGCAACGCCCCGTTGCGTTGCGCCGGGTCAACGAGATCCCGCGGATCCTCCAGTTGCGGGAGGGAGACCTGCCTCCGGACCTCGATGCGCTCAGAGAGCTCGACGGCCGGCACTTCTGGATGGATGCCCCGATCGGTTCGGCCGAACGTCGCGCCCGGAGCGGATACGTCGGTACCGTCTCGGTGGATCTCTTTGGAGACAGTTTCATTGACCACATTGAGTTGAGCCCCGTCACTGTCGGGCCCTGGGAGGTTCATCCGGTGCTTCGCAGCCCCGTCATCCCCATTACCGATGAGAGCGCGGTTCCGCTACCGAAGAGCGGTACCGAAATCTCAGGGCTGGTCCGCCTGGTGGAGGTGCGTCAGAAGGCGGGCGCCAACGACCACGCAGTTGTGCTCGTGTATCGCTATCAGCCGGGGCGGGTAACCTTCAGCGATTCGTGATCCTGGTGGGCGACTCGTAATCATTCGGGCAGCCGGTAGTACGGAATGCGCAGCGTCTCCTCGAAGCCCAGCCGCGCCGCCAGCCTCCGGGAGCCGGCGTTTCCCGCATGACACGACCACACCGGCTCGTACCCCTGCTCCAGGCAGTAGTCTATGAGTGCTCGACACGCCGCCTCGGCGTAGCCGCGGCCGCGAAACTCCTCCCGTGTCTCAATACCGATCTCGAGCCTGTCCTTAATGACGAAGGATGAGAAGGCGGTGGCCGCGGGCACGTTCTCTCCGTCCGCCCCCGGGGCGCCTTCGCCGCGAGCGGCGGCCGGATCGACGAGGACCGTGAAGCCGGCGCCGCGCCGGGCGAAGTCTTCCGCCGCATCCCAGAAGTGGGAGGGAACAACGTGGCCGGAGAAGCTCTCGAAGATGGACGGTGTCGTGGCAACGACCCGGCCGCCCGGCGTCTCCGCCGCCGATCCGCGGCCGCTGCGGTATGCCGCATAGCGATCGGGGCGGAAGGTGAAGTTGATCCGCTCGTACCGCACGACCCGGTTGCCGTCCTCGCCGGGTGCGCCGCCGGGACTCTCGTCGCGCTGCGCCACGCGCAGGTTGTCGGGAATCAGTCCCTCCAGCTCCGCGTACGTCCGGGTGGGATATACCAGCAGCGACTCGGGTCTGCCTCGGACGCCGGCGCGGTTCAGGAGGAATCCCGCCAGCTCCTCCAGGAACTCCCGGTCCCGGGCGCCGCTCCGGCGGCGTACGCTCCCGAGATCCCCGTTCAGCAGCACCATGCCGTAGGGGTGGCGCGTCAGAGTCACCTCAGGTGCCGTCGGGTCGTTCCCGTAGAGCTCTCCCGAGACATGGCCGTTGAGCACGGCCTGGGCGAAGAGCGTGTTGATCCCGGCGTCTGCGATTGCCGCAAGGACGTCGGGATGGTCCGTCGGATTGAGTCGTTCCACGGTGCCTCACATGTGCAGTTGTTTCGCGGCAGTATAGAAGAATGACCATGTCATTGGCCATCCGCTTCGGCACGTGGGAATGTGCCGGCGCCGTCGAAGGTGTGGTGGCCGCGCACCGGGATGCACTACTATGATGGGGATATGACACGATACCCGGAAGAGTTCATCAAGAGGATTCCCAAGACCGACCTGCACGTTCACCTGGACGGCAGTCTTCGTGAGCAGACGCTCATCGACGTTGCGAAGGCGGAGGGAGTCGAGTTGCCCTCGTACACGCCGGAGGGACTGAACGAGCAGGTCTTCAAGGATAGTTACGCCAATCTGGATGAGTACCTGCGCGGCTTCGGTCTCACCAATAAGGTGCTTCAGCGGGCGGAGCATCTGGAGAGGGTCTCCTACGAGCTTGCCATGGACAACTTCGCTGAAGGGGTGCGCCACCTGGAGGTGCGCTTTGCCCCGCAGCTCCACATGAGCAAGGAGCTCGATTTTTCGCAGGTCATGCACGCCGTGGACCGCGGGCTCAAGAATGCGCGTGACGAAATCAACGACCGTATGCCGTCTAGCGAGCCGGAGTTCGACTACGGCATCATTGTCATTGCCATGCGCTTCTTTGCGCCCAACTTCTCCGAGTACTATCGTGACTTCTCGGCGATCCATCGCTACTCCAGCCAGCGGGAGATCATTCAGATGGCATCCAGCGAGCTCGCCCGGGCAACGGTGCAACTCCGGGACGAGAGTGATGTGCAGGTCGTGGCCTTCGATCTGGCGGGAAGTGAGTACGGCAACCCGGCGGGAGACCATCAGGAGGCCTTCGACTATGTGCACAAGCACTTCCTGAGAAAGACCGTCCACGCCGGAGAGGCCTACGGTCCCGAGTCGATCTTCCAGGCGATCACCAAGCTCCACGCCGACCGAATCGGCCATGGGATGCGGCTCTTCAGTCCCGATCACATCCGGGATGAATCGATCGAGGACAAGGAAGCCTACATTCGGCGGCTGGCGAACTACATTGCGGAGAATCGCACCACCATTGAGGTGTGCATTACGAGCAACCTGCAGACGGCGCCGGATCTGAACTCGCCGAAGGACCACTCTCTTGGGCGAATGCTCGACGAGAAGCTCTCGGTCTCCTTCTGCACGGACAACCGCCTCGTGTCTCATACCACCGTGACGGATGAGATCCGGCTTGCCGTCGACAACTTCGATATTCCGCCGGCGCAGCTGAAGAACATCATCATCTACGGTTTCAAGCGCTCATTCTCCTATCGACCGTACGGTCCGAAGAGAGAGTACGTTCGCGAGGTCATCAACTACTACGAGCGCCTGGAGCAGGAGTTCGGGATAGAGGGATAGCGGCGGTAGCCTGCGCCGGAGCGGTTGGTGGCGCGGCGCGCATGCGCGGCGCTGATCCCGTCCGCCCCTCGCTCCGGCCGCGGCAAATTGTGCTGTACGCACTCCCGATTCCTGGCGTAATGTAGTTGTTCGGGGGCAAACGAAATGGATGTCGTCTATTACGTTGCGGCTAGCATCGACGGCTACATCGCCCGGCGTGACGGCAGTGTCGACTGGCTCGAGAACGTCGAGTCCTCTACGACGGAGTACGGGTACAGCGAGTTCTACCGCCGAGTTGATGCGCTGGTCATGGGCCGCCGGACCTACGATCTGGTTGCGCGGATGGGGCACTGGCCGTACGAGGACAGACCCTCCTTCGTCATGACCGGGCATCCGCCCGACATTCTTCCCCACAATGGAAAGGCCATCCGAACCGAGACGGAATCGCTCCAGGAGGGCGCGGCGACAACGTACCGGACGCTCTCTGAAGCCGGGTATCGCCGGGTCTGGTTGGTCGGCGGCGGCACCGCTGCCGGGAGCTTCCTGGCGGCGGGGTACCTGGATGAGCTCATCCTCACGGTCATTCCAGTCATTCTGGGAAACGGAATTCAGCTCTTCAACACGCAGGGTGTGGATGTTCCCGATCTGGAGTCGCTTTTCAGCCTCCTGGATACACGCACCTACGACACCGGCGTCGTGCAGATGCACTATCGACGGCGGCGGGACCACTAAGAGGCCGACGCCGGCGCGTCCTGTCGGGAGCCTGGGCGCGTCGCCGCGCTCGGGCGGTCGCGACGCTGAGGCGGTTGCGTCGCTCAGGCGGTCGCGGCGCGCTGCGGCCGTCGAGGCGCTACCTCGCCGACCGCTTCACTTCGACGGTCTGTCCGGGCTCCAGGCTCCGGGTCTCGCCGTTCAGGTGCACCTCGACCGGTTGCGGGCAACTTCCCTCACAGGAGAGGGTGATCGTCTTCGGGCTCGCCGAGACGGTGTAGGCCGCGTGGCGGAAGCGCATGGTGAAGGCGACGCGATCCCAGTGTTTCGGCAGATTGGGCCGGATGTACATGGTGTTCGGTTCGATCTCGACACCGGTGAAGTCGTCCACAATGATGCTCAGGGTGCCCGCCATGACACCGCAGTGGATGCCTTCCAGGGTCGTGCCTCCCTGGGTGTCGTAGATATCGCTCTTGAGTGACTCCATGAACCAGCACCAGCCTTCCTTCTCGCGGTTGTTCAGGTATGCCATGAGGCCGGCGTGGACCACGTAGCTCAGGGTCGAACCGTGGCTGGTCCGGCGGATGTAGTACTCGTAGTTGCGCTCCACGAGCTCGTAGGGATCATCCGCGGGGTAGCCCATCTTGCCCAGGACCTCCGCTACCTCGGCCGGCGTCAGGAGGTACCACATCATGAGCACGTCCGCCTGCTTTGCCACCTGATAGTTGTCCGGTGAGTCGTCTTCGGCTTTGAGAATGCGGTCCATCCGCCGAATGTCACCGTACTTTTCGCGATAGGCGTCCCAGTCGAGCTCCTTCAGTGAGCGGTAGCCATCGAACTGGCTGATCACGCCGTCCTCGTCCATGACGACGGCGAGCTTGCCGACGATGTCCCGCCACCGGTCGAGCTCCTCCTGCTTCAGGCCGATCCGCTCGACCATGCGGTCGCGCTGTTCCGCCTGCATGTTGCCGTGCTCCGTGACGACCCGGTCCAGGAGCCAGGCGACCATGACGTTGTTGTAGGCGTTGTCCCGGAAGCCGCCCTCCTCGGGCGTGGCTTCTGCGTCCGGGTACTTCTCGTGAAACTCATCCGGCCCCATGACGTGGGAGATGTGGTAGCGGCCGTCTTTGTCGTCATACTCGGCAATGCTCGCCCAGAAGCGGGCGATCTCCAGGAGCATCTCCATGCCGTACTCGTCCATGAACTCATGGTCGCCGGAGCTGTAGTGGTACTCCCAGATGTTATGAGCAATGGCAATGGATATGTGTCGCTGCAGCTTGCTGAGGTCGGGATCCCAGTCGCCGGAGACGGGGTTGTAGTGCAGTTGTTGCGATTCCCGCTCGCCGGTGTCGGCACTCTGCCAGGGGTAGAGGGCGCCCTCGTAGCCCTCCTCCCAGGCAATGCGTCGCGCCTGGTCGAGGCGTCGGTACCGGTACATCAGGTGTGCCCGGGTGACGTCGGGGAAGTTGCGATTGAAGAAGGGCGCCACGAAGAGCTCGTCCCAGAAGATGTGGCCGCGGTACGCCTCTCCATGAATGCCCCGCGCCGGCAGGCCAATGTCCATACGCCCGTAGTGCTCCGGGCTCGCCGTGACCAGGAGATGGTAGATGTGGAGACGCACTGCGCGCTGGGCGAAGCGGTCGCCCTCGATCTTCATGTCCGCGATCTGCCAGAGGTCGTCCCAGCGCTTCCGGTGGGCCGCCATGAGCTCGTCGAAGCTCAGCTCGGCAAGGGTCGGCATATCGTCCTTCTCGATCGGCCAGTCCCGGTCCGTTGCGACCCAGACCACCTTCTCCAGGCGGAAGGGGGTGCCCTGCTTCAGCTCCGCGGTGAAGCGCTCACCGATTCGTGACGTGCCTTCGGTCACCTGGCGTTGCGCCGGGGGTGTGCCGCCGCCGTCGTCCGCACCCGCAGCGTCGCCGCGAGCGATCTTGTGGTGCGCGCGCATGGAGATCGTGACGTTGCTCTGGTTGGTTCGCGTCTCCAGGTGGATGTCCTCACCGACTGCGCTTGTCCGCGCCTTTTCCAGGTGCGTACCTTCCAGCTTCCGGTAGCGCTCCACACCGTAGTTGATGACACTGCCGTCGAGACTAGAGTCGATGCTTACTGACCCGCTGTAGTTGAGGGGCGTAACGGTGTACCGCACGGCGGCAAGGTGCGGGGCGTCCATGCTCACGAATCGCACCGTTTCGATGCGGGTCTCCCGCTCCTTGTCGTCGCGGAGGGTTACGTCATGGTGGGTGGCCGCCTCCCGAAAGTCGAGCCAGTGGCGCCAGCTCACGACCGTGTGGGTACGGGGGCGGAGCGGCTCTTCGCCGTCGAGGCGGATGTCCGCCCGCGCCCAGTTGGGAACGTTCACGAAGTCGTTGTTGTAGACGGTGCGGTCCTGGACTCTGGTGCCGAGATTGTTGAAGAGTCCGGCGAAGTAGGTGCCGGGGTAGTGGGCGTCCCCGTCGATGCCGGTGCCGACGTAGGCGCCGCGGCTACCGTGGTAGCCGTTGCCGACGGTGGTGAGCGCCTCCCGGAGACGTTCCTGCTCTTCGTCGAAGCCGTAGTACTCAAGGCGCCAGGCGCTTTCCTCAATACCCTGTTTGAACCAGTCCTGAATGCGCGTCCAGTCGAGCTCTTCGAGGTCCGGTACGACAATGTCGGCGCCCCGCGCGTAGAGTCCTTGCGGCCCGCCCTCCCGGTTCACCCCGAGGATCAGGGCGAAGTTGCCGTTGCGTCCCGCCTCCACGCCAGCGTAGGCATCTTCCACCATGATGCACTCTTTGGGCTTCAGGCCCATGCGCTCGGCGGCAACGACGAAGATGTCCGGAGCCGGCTTGCCCTTCAGTCCCAGCTCCGCGGAAACCAGGCCGTCCACGACGGTCTCGAAGAGCTCACTCAGGCCGACCGTCTTCAGCACGAAGCCGGTGTTCTTGCTCGATGAGGCGACGCCGACCTTGATGCCCCGATCCTTGAGCTCGTGGACCAGACGCAGGGTGGAGTCGTAAAGGTCGACACCGTCCTGTTCCACGGTCCGACGGAAGGCGTCGTTCTTCCTGTTTCCGACGGCGCAGACCGTGTCGGTTCCCGGCTCGTCGCTCGGGTCGCCCCAGGGCAGCTCGATACCGCGGGACTTCAGAAAGCCGTTGACACCGTCGTACCGTGGGCGCCCGTCGACGTAGGGTATGTAGTCGTCCTCATAGGTGAAGTTGGGGTCATCATCGTGGCCGGTCTCTTTCAGGAAGCCCTCGAAGGTGGCCTTCCACGCCCGAAAGTGCGACCGCGCCGTTGCGGTGATCACCCCGTCCAGATCGAAGATCGCGCCCTTCACCGAAAACTCGCTCATTCTTCATCCCCTTTCGTCACAAGGTCGAGTCCCGATACCAGGACGTCCGGCGTCGATACGAAGTGTGCCTTCGCCCCGGTTTCGCGAACCGCCGATTGGAGCTCGGTGTCGGTGGTCACGAAGACCGTCGTAACCTGCGCGCCGAGCTCGAGAGCCTTCCGCACCATTGGTACGTCGGATGAGGTATCGCCGCAGACCAGCACCTGCTTGCCTTCGAGGTCACGGTTCAGGCTCTCGGTCAGGAAGGCGATCCCGTCCCCCTTGTCGAAGTGTCGTGGTTCACCGGTCTCGGCGCCACCGGAGACCGCAAGGATTATCTCGAGGTCCTTCCCGGTGTCGTCCAGCCGGAAGTACTCGGCCTCGTCGTTCAGGTCGTCAATGACGGTCTGAACCTCCCCCTTGAAGCGTTCCGACTCCGCCTCCGGTACCGAGGCGTTCACGTCCTGCCGGGCTACGGTGGTCTCGCCGTGCTTCTTCTGCAGGCTGGAGCCGATGAGGCCGAAAACGCGATTGTTCGGCTGTTCAAGGAGCTCCTCCAGCCGGGAGTTGAGCTCTGCGATTTTCCGCTCCTCCAGCTCGGAGACGGGCAGGGCAATCCGGGCGCCGCTGAGCTCGCGGTACTCTCGCCCCTTCGAGCCCGCCAGCACATAGGTGTTGTCGGGCATGACGGTGAGATCGACAATGCCGAGATCCTGCAGCGGTGCGGACGTCAGGATGATGGGCCGCTCCGGGAGGGTGCTCCCGAAGCGGCTGAGGAAGACCGCATTGTAGGCGGACTGGACCGAGGAGCGGTACCGGGCGCAGTAGTTGTTGACCGTACCGTCCCGGTCGGTAATGAAGACGTCGAAACTGTGGGGCCGCAGTGTCTCCGTGCCGCCTGAGTCGGCCGGTGATGCCCCCTCACGCGGTGCGGCGTCCCGAAGGAAGTCGACGAGCTCCTTCGTCTCTTCCCCGAAGCGCGGATGCATTCCGTTCAGGAAGGATGCAAAGGAGGCCTCTCCGTTCTCGAAGAAGTGCAGGTCCTTCTCGAGCTCCAGCACCTCGTAATCCGCCTGAACCGGGATCTCGCGACCCTCGTCATCCGTGAGACGGAGGCGGCCACTGTTATCGGTAGGGGTTCCTGCGAGGCGCTTGTGAACCTCCCGCAGTGCCTCCAGCCGGGTCGGCTTGGCCACATCAATGAGGTAGTAACTCACAAGATCACGCCGAATGGTGACCGTTGATGCCATGAGATTGTAGAAGTCCGAGAGTGTGTTCATGAGAGTCGCCCTTCGGATTGCGTTGAACCCTTTAGATAAACAATAGGGAGAGTCCGCCGCATTGGGCAAACGAGGGTCGGATGCGTGGCGTTGAACACCTATTAGTCATCAACATAGATTATCAACATGAAAGCTATACAGGTTACACTGGACGAGGGGCTTCTCCGGCGGCTCGCGGAGAGCCCGGAAGTCCAGGAGCGGGGCCGATCCGAAGTGGTACGTCGCGCCCTGGATGAATATCTCCGGCGCCGAGAAGCGGAAGAGATTGCACAGCAGTATCGGCGCGCCTACGGAAACACCGACGAACTGGACGAAGAGCTGAACGGCTGGGCGCGGGAGGGCGTATGGCCGGAGACGTGAAGCGTGGCGACGTATGGCTCTATACCGTCAAAAAGCCCGACAAGCGGCGCCCCGTTGTCATACTCAGCCGGAACGATGTCATTGGATTACTTCACACCGTCACGGTTGCGCCGATTACATCCACCATCCACGGCGCGCCGAGCGAGGTGGTGCTCGGTCCGGCAGAAGGGCTCAAGCACGACTCCGCGGCCAATCTGGACCACATTCAGACGGTCGCGCGCAGTGAACTTTACTCGTACGTCGGGCAGCTGAACGCATCCCGGATGGCCGAGGTGTGCCGGGCAATCGGAATTGCCCTCGGATGCAGATAGCCCACCGCGGGGTGGCGCAGCCCGGCGCGATCGTTGCGGGCGACCCCGGCACGCGGCGGGTGACCCGGGCACGCGACGGCCCGCTTGCGCGCGGTGCCCCGCGCGCAAGCCCTGGACCTTTTCTTACCGCAGCTTCATGACCCGCCGCATCGGCGACGTGAGAACACCCACCAGGATCAACCCGCCCACTGCGGCAATGCCGAGTGCCGGCCAGTAGGGAAGGGTGGAGTTGCCGATGAAGATGTTCTCGAAGGCGACGAAGTACCAGTAGTTGGGGAAGGGGTAGAAGATGGGGTGCCACGACTGCGGAATGAAGATCGGAATCGTGGCCGGGATCATGTAGACAGGTATCAGGATCTTCCCCAGGCCGATTGCGGCGATCTGGTCCTTCGCAATGAGTCCCATGGCGTACCCAATGATCACGACCAGTGGAGTGCCGAGGATCAGGGCGACCACCAGGCTGCCGAGGGGCACACCGCCGCCGAGCACGATGAGCGTCACGACCAGGCCCGCCGCCACGGCGAAGAGCATGCAGAAGACGGCGCGGGAGGTCAGGTAGTCCCGGAGTCTGAGTGGGGAGACCGCAAGGGCGTTTACCGCGCCGGTGTTGCGATCATCCACAATGTTGAAGCCGGCGATCATGCCGCCGAGGAGGGTCGCCACGAGGACCATGATCAGCGTGGCGTAGGCGGTGAAGTTGTCCTCCGAATCCGCGAGCACTTCGAAGGTGACCGGCACCGGCTCAATGTGTCCGAAGACCGCCGCCGCGATTGTCTGAAAGAGCTCCCGGCTTTCGGGGCTCTCGTTGCCCTGGAGAACGAGCTCGTACGCTGCGGCGCCGGTCCCGACCGCGGCACCGGAGTTCTCCGCACCATCGGCAGCGCCGGCCCCGGCAGTGAGGCCGTCGGCATCGGCCGGCCGGAGGCCGGCCACATCGTCATTCTGCAGGACGCGACGCTCCATCTCCGCCGTGGAATCGAGCGCCACCACGTCGGCGTAATCCTCCAGGCGCTCCTGGATTGCGGGGGGAAGCGCGGGGTCCACGGCAATCGTGGGGACGGTGTCCTGGAAGGCCGGCAGCAGGAGGCGGCCGAGGACCGCCAGGAGCACCGGCGCAGCGAAGACGTAGAGGACAATGCTGTCCCGGGTGATGAGGGTGAGGTCCTGTCGAAAGAGGTTGAGTATTCGCTTGAGCATGGTTAGCCCTCCCGGAAGAGTCGTGCCCTGGTGACGCCGACCGACACGAGGGTCAGGGCGACGGCGAGGGCGGCGTAGAGGACGACGGTTTGGGTGACGCTCTCCCATCCGCCGTATCCGAAGACGATGTCCCGCGTCGCAAAGAGCGCCGGGTGCGACGGGATGTAGGAGAGCCAGCGCGGGCTGAAGGCCGGCATGGCGAAGGAGATCTGGGGCAGCATGTTCAGTACGAGGACCGCAACGCCCAGGAAGAACCAGTCGGAGATGCTCCGGAAGAAGAGACTGATCAGGTAGCCCAGGGCGGTCATGAAGGCGCCTCCCGTGACGACGACCAGGAACAGCTGCAGCCACTGCGTGCCGCCCATGGAGAAGCGTGTCGTGAGCAGGCCGAAGACGATGCCGTAGGCCGTGGTCAGGAGGGTCCAGACGCCGACCTTGCCCAGGACGTATGCCCAGACGCCGGCGGGAGTCGTGCGGTACGCGGCAATGCTTCCCTCCTGGCGCTCCTGGAAGACCATGACCGCCACGAAGAGAAAGCCGAGGAGGAGAACCTCGAATACCAGGCCGATGGGGATCATCAGGTCCGCCATGCCCAGGGGCGGCCGCTCCGGCTCGAGGTGGGTGACCGCGAAGGGCACGGCACCCTCGGGCTCCTGCGGAGCCGATCCGGAGAGGCCCGCCCGAACGATGTTGAGCATTTCCTCCGGCATGGACCCCTTCGAGATCATGGTGATCTCCGGCGGGTTACCCGGGCGTTCAATGATCATGCCGGTCGCGCCCCTTGCATTGCGCAGGGCTTCTTCCAGCTCCGGTCGTGACGACACGAAGACCACCTCGTCGCCTGCCCCCTCGAGGGCGGCTTCCGCAAAGGCGCCGGTCCGGTCGTAGACGTAGAGCGACGGGCCGAGCTGTACCTGGTCGGGCAGGGCGTAGAAGATGGCGACGAAGACGGCGAGCAGGATGAGCAGGAAGGTGACGAAGTGGCTCCGCCACGCAACGATCAGATCCTGCTTCATGAGTACGAACAGGCGCTTGATCATACCAGTGCCCTCCCGGTCATCTGCACGAAGATCTGCTCCAGGGTCGCTTCCTGGGAGTGCACGGTCTCGGTGCGGCCGCTCACCAGCAGGTCGTGGAGCTTCCGGGCATCCTCCTCCCGCTCCGGAAAGAGAATGAGCTCTTCGACGCGGGCGGCCGCCGCCGCGTCACGGGCGTCCGCCGCCGACGCGCCGTCACCGTTCACCCGGTATTCCACCTTCACCGACTTCTCGCCGTAGGCGAGCTTGAGGTTGCGGGGGGTGTCCCTGGCAATGATCTCGCCCTCGTGGAGAAATGCGACCTCGTCGCAGAGCTCGTCGGCGGCGTACATGTTGTGGGTAGTAAGAAAGATGGTCACGCCTTCGGCGGTCTTCTGCCGGATGATCTCCTTGATGCGCCCGGCAGTCGTGGGGTCGAGTCCCGACATGGGCTCATCCAGAAAGAGAATGCGCGGCCGGTTGATGATGGAGCGGGCAAAGAGCAGCCGCTGCTTCATGCCCTTCGAGTAGTTGGAGACGCGCTTGTGCGCGGCGTCGCGGAGCCCCACCATGTCGAGGACGCGCATGGGATCCTCGGTTTCGCCTTCGAAGAGCCCTGCAAAGAACTTCAGGTTCTCGAAGCCCGTGAGCTTGAGGTAGAGGTTCGGCAGCTCAAAGGAGTAGCCGACCTGGTTGAAGAAGCGCGGACGGATGTCCCGGACCGACACGCCGTCGTAGCGGATGTCCCCCTTCTGGATGCGCAGAAGCTTCGTCATGAGATTCTGCACGGTGCTCTTCCCGGAGCCGCTCGGCCCCAGGAATCCGAATATCTGTCCGTCCGGAATGGCGAAGGACAGATCCTGCACGGCGAAGGCGCCGTGTCCCTCGTAGTCGTGAAAGAGATCGCTTACTTCAATCATTCTCATCCTCCTCGGTTGTGTAGATGGCGCGGCGCAGCACGGCGAAGACGAGCTCCAGACGCTCCATGAACTGGCGTCGGAAGCCGGGCACATCGTTCCGCAGATCTGCCCAGTAGAGGAGCTCGAGCTTCATGCCGGCAAAGAGCCATGTCACCAGCTGCAATGTTGTCTCCCGGTCGAAGACCAGGCGGGACGTATCAATGTCGATGAACCAGGTCTGGAACTCCTGCAGCGACTGCGAGGCGTTCTCCCGGAGGAAGCGCTCCCGGAGCTCCGTGGTCCCGGCGTCGAGAAAGGTCATCATGAGGCGGAACAGGTGCGGGTCCTCCTCCAGGAAGTCGAAGGCCGCCTCCGCAATGGCGTGGAGCCTGTCCAGGATGTCCGTCGGGGGCTCCACCATCCGAGCGCGGAGCACCTCCATGTAGTTGTTGGTGCTCCGCTCGATCAGATAGAGGTAGAGGTCCCCCTTGTCCTTGAAGTAGTAGAACAGGCTCCCCTTGGAGATCTCGAGGCGCTTCACGATCCGGTTCGTGGATGCGTTCTGAAATCCGTGCTGTGCGAACTCCTCAGCCGCGACGGCAAGGATGTGCTGCTGTTTCCCCTCATCCAGTGCGAAGAACGCCTCTTTCGGCATGGCCTACTCCTCCGGTTCCTGTGCTGCGGCAGCGCGCCGCTTTGCCACGATGCTGTTCCACACCTTCAGCTTCAGATAGCCAATCCCGACGACTCCGATCCCGATCAGAACCCATGCCCACCACGGCATAGCGCTCCTCCTCTTTCGCGGCCCGGGCGCTCAGGCCGGGGCCGCTTTCACAATTCAACCCCGCTCCACGACGGGGTTTGACCAGGTGGTCAATGCGGAAGGTATCACGGGTTGACCGGGTGGTCAATAGAATCTCGTAACTTCTTGGAACGTACCCACAACCCTGTTGATACTGCTCCGGACAAACGGCGATGGCGCAAAGAGTTGAGTCTTTCGAGACTCCGCAGCGTCGGCATTTGGCCCGGAGGCAACTTAACTTTCCATCGCAGCGCGACTTGCGGGCTTCGCGTCAACACGCTTCTTGACACGTTACAGATGGTCAGGGACGATCGCGTGCGGGGCCGCGGTCCCGGCCGCTGGTCATGGGTCACGGGCCGCCGGGCGCGGCGGCGCCATGCGGAGAAGGAGGTCCTGTGCATACCGTACCCATCTTCCAGGTAGATGCCTTTGCCGACGCGCTCTTCGCGGGGAATCCCGCCGCGGTGGTGCTCCTGCAAGACGACTGGCTTCCGGACCGGCTCATGCAGCAGATCGCGGCGGAGAACAACTTGGCGGAGACCGCCTTTCTGCTCGGTGCCGACCAACCGCCGGATGAGCCCATTGGCATTCGCTGGTTCACCCCGACGACGGAGGTGGATCTCTGCGGCCACGCCACTCTGGCGAGCGCCTTCGTTGTGGCCATGCGCAGGGGTGAGGGGACGGGCAAAGGTGAGGGGACGAAAGGTGAGGGGACGGAGCTCGTGATCTTCGACTCGCCTCTGAGCGGCCGGCTGCCGGTCGCGGTGGAACCGGGCGAGCCGCCGCGCTTCGTCCTGGACTTTCCGGCGGACCCGGTGGAGCGTGTTGAGGTCCCCGCGGGGACGGAGGCGGCTCTCGGGGTGGAGCCGGTGGCGGCGTATTGCGGACGGACCGACCTCATGTTCGTCGTCGCGGAGGCGCGAACCGTCGCGGAGTTGAAGCCCGACCTGGCGCGCATTGCCGGGCTGCCCGCGCGCGGTGTGATTGTCACTGCGGCAGCCACCTCGACGGGTGACGATCGGACCGTTCCTGGGGCCGACAACGGGGTCGACGCAGTCGCGGGGGCCGCTGCAGGTGCGAGCGGGGGTGCGGGCGTCGACTTCGTCTCTCGGTTCTTCGCGCCGCAGTCGGGTATTCCGGAAGACCCGGTGACCGGCTCGGCCCACACGACGCTGGCGCCCTTTTGGGCGGCGGAGCTCGGCCGTCATCGCCTGTCGGCGCGACAGCTCTCGGCGCGGGGAGGGACCCTCATCTGTGAGGTCCGGGGAGAGCGCGTACACATTGCCGGGACCGCGGCGCTCTATCTGCGCGGTGAGGTCGTGGTGCCGGAAGCGCGCGGCGGGTGAGTTGTGTCGGGTGCGGCCGACACCGGGAGGCGCTCCGCGCCGGGGGTGACAGCCGCCTCGGTGCAAACCCTGCGCCACCCTCATCAGACGCTACACACGACTAACGAGATTTGATAATCTCGACGTACATGCGGCTGCGGATTCGTCTTCGCAACATGCTGGTCCGTTCGCTCAGCCAGTCCATGGACGTCCACACCATGGTTCACGTGGCGCGACGGGTTGTCGACACCTACGATATTCACGAGCGGACCGGCATCCCGAAGAGCCTGTCGGTTCCGAACAACGACGCCGCCCGGCAGATCGTCGAGGATGTGGCGGCGGCGGGACAGCTCCTCAATTTCATTGAGCTCCTCGTATCAATCCACCGAAACGGTTTCGTCGGGCGGAAGATCCGTATACCTCGCCTGCAAGGCATTGTCGACGACCTTCTTGAGGATGGGTACCGCTTCGACGCGTCCACGGGTACCTTCGTCGAGGATGCGTCTCAGCGGAAGACCCAGAACTGGGGGGTGCTTCAGAACGGTGTCGACTATCACCTCGGCCTGCTGGCCATGGACGTCGAGGGCAACTCGGAGCTCGTGAGACGTCACGGCAATGATGTCATGGATCGGGTCTACTCGGAGTTGCGCCGCATTGTGCTGCGGGTGATCGACAAACGAAACGGGCGGCTCTGGTTCTGGGAGGGAGACGGTGGGCTTGCCGCCTTCTACACCGGCGACGTCGCCACCATGGCGGTGAAGAGCGGCATGGAGATCATTCACGAACTCCTGCTGTACAACGCCATGTGGAATCCCCTCGACACGCCCGTACGGTTACGCTTCGCCGTGAACACGGGGCATGTGCAGTACAACGACGACTTCAGCGAGTTGGACAGTGCACCGGCCATCAAAAAGGTACAGGAGATCGAAGCGAACCATACCGCCGGCAACACTCTCACCGTGAGCTCCACGGTCTTCCTGGCACTCGATCCCCTTCTGCAGAGCTGCTTCCGGATCATCGATGGTTCCGGCGAAAGTGCGTACCGGGGGTATCAACTCGCCTTCCGGCAGCAGGTGGCCGCAACATGACCATCCATCTGGTGTCGACCAAGGGACGGGCCACCCTCTTCGCCGAGCTGAAGAAGGGGGGCACGCACACGCTGGTGAAGGTTGCACCCGGGAAGCTCGCCAACGCCCTGCAGGAGGCGCCAGGGGACTCCTTCTTCTATCTGGATGCCTCCGCCTTCTCCCCGGAGGATCTTTGGGAAGCTCTCGCCGATGCCGGACGCGCCCGCCCGGGATGCGTCGGTGTCTTCGACCCGGACGGCAAAGTCACCGACCCGGCCAGAGTCTTCTTTCTCGGGGGTGTCGACTACCTTCCGAAGCGGATTGTATCAAAGGGCGTCTCGTTGGCGCGGTTCGAGGAAGCGCGCGCCTTCGTCGAAGGCGCCGGGACCGGGTCCGCCGGAATCCCGGCGTCTGCGGCGCGCCCCGAGGCCGCCGCCGACTCGATGCTGGTTGCGCAGAGCGTGGACGGCCACACCGACGAGCCCGTTGTGCACCTTGCCGAGGCGATCCGGCCGCCCAATGAAGCGCTTTCCGGCAACGGATGGGATGAGGTCGAAGTCGGGGAGGACTACACCTTCTGGCTGCTCTACGCGCAGCTGGACAACACGAAGCGCTACACCGCCCATACCAGTGATGCCTACGCGTCTCAGGTCGCTGGGCGCTTCCGTGAGCATCTCCTTGATGAGATGGAGCGTTTCGGTGGGCACGTCTGGATGTGGAAGCGCTTCGGCGGGCTCCTGCTCTTTCCGTACGACGGAGAGCGCTGCATGCCGATCATTCCGGTCTTCCGCATGTTCATGAACCGGGTCATCGCGAACGTCGAGCACTACCAGCTGAAGAACCCGGTCTCATACCGGATGGCTCTCCACCTGGGGAACACACCCTATCAGGAGGTTGGCGACACCGGCGGGGTGGTGTCGGAAGATGTGAACTTCATCTTCCATCTCGGCAGCAAGTTCACGGAAGCGGGAGCCATGACCGCAACAGCGACCGCCCTCTCCTTCGTGCCGGAGGGGCTGCAGCGCTATTTCAGTGACCGCGGTACTTTCGAGGGCCGTCAGGTGTACGAGATGCACCGAATCGTCTTCGGCGACTGAGTCTCCTAAGCAGTGTATTCATCGCTGAGGATGGCCATGCGGATGTGGTCCTCCCATCGCCCCGCGATCTCGAGGTACCGTGGTGAGTAGCCCTCCCGCCGAAAGCCGAGTCTGTCGAGAACGCGCAGAGATGCCTCGTTTCGGGGCATGACGTTTGCTTCGACCCGGTGGAGGCGAACCGTGTGGAAGACGTAGCCGATCGTCGCCTGTAGAGCTTCGGTCATGTAGCCCCTGCCGGTCTCCTCTTCGTCCAGGTTGTATCCGAGGAAGCACGAGCGGAATGAGCCGTAGATGATATTTGAGAAGATGGCTGCCCCGATGATCTTCCCTTCATCCCGCCGGCGTAGCCAGAAGGGGAGTTTCGTCTTGCTGAGTGCCTCGGAGAAATCCCGCGAGAGCATCTGCTGCTGGTATCGTTTGGTGAAGAACTCCTCGTCGCGCTTCGGCACCCACGGTGCCAGAAAGCGCCGGTTCCGCTGGTAGTAGTCCACAACCTCTCCGGCATGGGAGCGATCCAGGATGGTGAGCTCGAGCCGGTCGGTGAAGATGGTCGGCGTTTCTGGCGCTCCGCCCGGACGGATGCGCCACATGGGACGTCTCTTCATGGCCAGTCGCAGGATATCCCTGGTATCGCCTCCCCGCAAGGCATCTAAACTGGTGCCAGAATTGTTGATTGGGTTGAAGCGTTGAAGCAATAGGGACACTCCGGGAGTGAGCATAGGCGGAGGTATCCACCATGCAATCACTCCCAGCTCCGCAATCACTCCCGCTTCTACCG
>CAZZIE010000002.1:0-50555 GCA_964654185.1 uncultured Spirochaetaceae bacterium
TCAACATGCCCGGCATGGACGGATTGACCGCGTTGAACCGGATCCTGGAGGCGGTGCCAAACACTGCAGCGGTAATGATCTCTTCCGTTGATGAGATCGATACGGTGCGGAAAGCCTTGAAAACCGGTGCGTATGACTACCTCCTGAAACCGCTGGACATTCCGGTGGTGATAGAGACCATTTCCCGTGCCGCGGAGAAGCGGGCGTTGAAGATCGAGCTCGAGCAGTATCGCCGCGATCTGGAGACCCTCGTCTTCGAGCGCACTCAGGAGCTCGAGAGTGCCCTTGAGCGGATCGAAAGCACCTACACCCAGACCATCCTTGCCCTGGGCTCCGCCCTTGAGATGCGCGACGTCGAGACGCAGGCGCACTCCCTCCGGGTGGCGCGCTACACCATCTCACTCTGCCGGCAACTCGGCATTGAGGATCCGGGCCGTCTCCGCGCAATTGAGCGGGGCGCCTACCTCCACGACATCGGCAAGATCGGGGTGCCCGATCAGATTCTCCGGAAGCCCGGCCCGCTCTCGAAGGATGAGTGGGCAATCATGAAACAGCACCCGGTCATCGGCACGACTCTCCTCCGCCGCATCGAGTTTCTCGCAAGCGCCCTGACCATTGTCCGCAGCCACCACGAGCGCTGGGACGGAAAGGGCTATCCCGACGGGCTGATCGCCAGAGACATCCCCCAGGAGGCGCGCGCCTTCGCGGTGGCCGACGCCCTGGACGCCATAACCACCGACCGCCCCTACCGGGAGGCCCAGCCGATCCTGGAGGCGCGCCGCATCATTGCCACCGCCTCGGGCTCCCACTTCGACCCCGACGCCGTCGCCGCCCTGAAAGAGACGAGCGACCAGGAGATCGAGGAGATCCAGGCGAGCGTCGGCACCGGTGACAGCCCGGCCGGCTTGTGAGACGGCCGGGCGGCGGCCGACGGGCCGGACGCTGTGGGTCGGCGGGCCGGCGGCCGACGGGCCAAGCGCCGTGGGGCGGCGCAACAGCCCGGGACGGTCCAGGCACTCCCGGAGTACCGGAAAACACGCTATAGTCAACTCACGGAGTACAACCATGCCTGACGCATACACAGGACGGATTCTGTGGGTCGACCTGTCTCGCCGCACAATCCGCCACGAACCGACACAGCACTACCCCGAGTGGATCGGCGGCCGGGGGCTCGGCGCCTACCTGATTTCACAGATGCCGACGCTCTTCAGCGACGACCCGGCGGAGCAGCCCGTGGTCATTGCCACGGGGCCCCTCGTTGCCACCGGGGTGCCCCTCGGTGTGCGCACGGCACTCACCATGCGCAACCAGCTCTCCGGCGGCATGTGCTACTCGAACGTCGGCGGCGACTTCGGCACGCGTCTGAAGATGGCCGGCTTCGACGCCGTCGTCATTGAAGGACACAGCCCCACACCGGTCCATCTGGTCGTCAGGGAATCCCGGGCGGAGATCCTCCCTGCGGAAGAGCTCTGGGGACTCCTGCTCTCCGACTTCAGGGACGCAATCCTCCGCAAGCACGGCCGGGACGACCTCAGTTACATCTGCATTGGCCCGGCCGGGGAGCGCCGCGCGGCTGTTTCCTGCCTCATGGTGGATCACGCCCACACCACCGGCTGGGGCGGCTGCGGTCTCATCTTCGGCGCCAAGAAGCTGAAGGGAATCGTTGCAATCGGAGATCACCCTGTCTCTGTATTCGATGCCGACGGGCTGGACCGCAAGTGCCGACAGCTCGTCTGGCGCGTCAATACCTCCGATATCGGGGGAACTCTCGTCCGCGGCGGCACCCACGCGTCGGCGGGAGCGGGCGGCTTCAACGGCCTCGTTCCAACCGGAGTCAAGAATCTACAGGACGAGTACCTCTCCCCGGAGGAGAATGCTCCGATCCGGGAAGAGGCCTTCAGGCAGTGGGAGACCGGCAGGGCCGGCTGCATGGACTGCATCATCCGCTGTCTGCATCGATACAGGATCCCTTCTGAAACCCACGGCGAGATCTGCGCGGAAGGCATGCACGCCAACTCCGTTCGCGGGCTCGGCAACAACCTCCTGGTGAACACCCCGGACGACCTCCTGATGATGCACAAGCTCTGTAACGAGTACGGCATGAACGTCGACGAAGTATCCGCGGCCGCCGGCTTTGCGCTGGAGTGTGCCGACGCGGGCATCCTGCCGAGGGAACACCCCGGCAGTGTCCGGCTGGAGTGGGGAAACGGTCCGTCAATGGTAAGACTGGTGCGCCACATCGGCGAAGGTACCGGCCTGGGCCTCCTCCTCAGCAAGGGAGTGCACGAAGCAAGCAGGCAGATCGGTCCGGAGAGCCGCCGGCACGCCGTCACCATCAAGAACGTCGGGATCAATGAACAGGGCCTGCGCTCCCACCGCGCCTGGGCCCTCGGCGTCATGGTCTCAACCCGCGGCGGCGGCCACCTCGGCGGCTCCGCCCAGACCGAGAACCGCCGGGTCACCCCGGAGCTCGGCCAACGACTCTTCGAAAACCCCGAGGCAGGCATTCCCGGGTCCTATCACGGCAAGGGCAAGCTGGTGGCCTGGAGCGAGAAGACCAAGGCCGTTGTCGACAGCCTGGGCCTCTGCTACTTCATCTACGGCTGGTACGACCTGAGCTTCGGGAACCCCGCCGAGCTCGCGGAGCTCCTCCACCTGGCAACCGGAAAGGCCATGACCGGCGACGAGCTTCACCACCTCGGCCTGCGCATCCACACCCTCGAACGCTACCTCAGCTACCGGCTCGCCGGCCACACCCGCAATGACGACGTCCTGCCCGACCGCTTCTACGACGTCCCCGTCGGCAGCGGCCCATATGCCGGCGCCCACCTCGACCGCGACCTCGTCAACCGCGAACTCGACGCCTACTACGCCGCACTCGGCTGGGACGTTGAGACGGGCCTGCCCGGGCCGGCGGCCCTGCAGGAGATGGAGCTGGGCTTTCTTCCGGGAGACGAGCGTACTCGCAGCCCCGATGAGGCGGCACAGTCGGGCGGAGTGTGAAGGGCGGGGGTGAACCGCCGATCCCCGTGGGTCGGTGGTCTGGGAGCGTTCGTTGCAGCGTAGGACTAAGGGCTCATGGCAGGGGATTCTCGGGCTGGGCGGATTTGAACCGCCGACCTCACGGTCCCGAACCGTGCGCGCTACCCCTGCGCTACAGCCCGAATTGACACCGTCTTTGCATCGGTGGGAAGAGCGGGAGCGACGGGGATTGAACCCGCGACCTCCGGCTTGACAGGCCGGCGCGATAACCAACTTCGCCACGCCCCCGTGATCAGGTGGGCAATATAGAGAAACTCGCCAAAGCTGTCAAGCACCACAGCAGGCCGAGCGCCCGGAGCTCCCCCTTCTGGATCGATGCTCACGGCCACCCCGCCCCGCCGCGCCCGACCGCGACTCCACCCGAAGAGCCGTCCCGCGAACGGCCGGCCCCGCGGCTCCCCGCATGTGCGCGGTGCGGCCGTCGTAGACCTCGGGGTAGGTGATGCCCAGACGCGGTTCCCCGCATGTGCGCGGTGCGGCCCCTGACAGCCCGGCGAATCCCGCCCCACCGCCGTCCGGCCCCGCGGTTCCCCGCGTCGCAACCGGGCAGACGCCCCGACGAGCGGTCCGGCGTGGCGGCGGGGGCGGACGCTGTAGACATCGACCCTGAAGTGAAAGTGTGGAGGAGCCGGCACCCCGGCCGAGCCCTCGCCCTCGGTCATGGACGAGCTCCGTCCCCTCCGGCCTCCGGGCTGCTTGCCGCAAGGTGTGCACTGAATTGACTTTAGTGTGGGCGGATGGTAACGTTCAGAACTCGACCTGACACGCTGAACTCAGAGAGGATCCCTTTATATGGCATCGAATCAAGGCAAAGGTGGGGCGCCCGAGAAATCGCGGCGTGAGCGAAAACCGTTTACGCAGCGTCCCCTGCTGTACATCTTCAGCCTTCTCATCCTGATCGTTATCGTTGTGACCTTTGTGGGCGGACCCATTGCGTCGGGCACGGCGACGCAGCGCGGCAAGATCGTCTTCGGCACCTATGCGGGTGAGGAGATCGCCTACGCCCAGGGCAACTACTTTGCCCGGCAGTACCAGTCCATTGCGCAGCAGGAGCAGGCCTCCGGCGAATCCGACGATATCCGGTCGCAGCTGCGGCGGATCTGGCGGCGCGCATACAATCAGACGGTCTTCCACACGGCCATCATGCAGGAGGCCGAGGAGAGTGGTATCACCATTGCCGACAGCCAGGTGGACCGGCAGATCGCCCAGCATCCGCAGTTCCAGGAGGCGGGCAGCTTCAGCCCGGAAGCGTATCGTAACGCATCCAGTCAGGAGAAGTTCGCCCTCCGCCAGTTCCTCCGGGAGAGTCTGATTCACGAGCAGTTCATTGACGACAAGCTCAACGGCATGCGCACCGCCCAGGAGGAGATCAACTTCGTCAAGGGCATGGCGAGCCCGGAGCGCAGGTTCAACGTGGTGAGCTTCACCTTCGACGACTATCCCGCTGAAGAGGTGCGCGCATACGGAGAAGAGAACGCACAGCTCTTCCAGGAGATCAACATTTCCCGGATCACCATCGACTCCGGGCGGCAGGAGGCGGAGCGGATCCGTGAGCAGATTGCCGACCGCACTGCCAGCTTCGAGGAGCTCGCCCGGACGCACTCGGTGGACCGCTACGCCGAGGACGGCGGCGAGGTCGGCTCGGCCTACTTCTACGAGCTCGAGCGCGAGTTCGAGGACAATGCGCCCCTCGATGAGCTCTTCAACGCAGAGGCGGACACGGTCACGGACGTCCTGGAGACGCGGAACGCCTGGGTGATTTTCCGGGTCAATGAGCCGGCAATCCCGACCGACCTCGAGACCGAAGAGGGCCGCCAGGTGGTTCGCAGCTACATGGAATCCTTCGAGCGCGGCCGCATTGAGGACTACCTCATGACCCGGGCCGAGGAGTTCCGCGCAACCGCCGCCGAGACGGGCTTCGCGTCGGCTGCGGACGTTGCCGGGGTGGAAGTGTCGGAGACGCCCTTCTTCCCGATCAACTACGGCAACCTGCCCTTCTTCACGCGGGTCTCCTCCCAGGGGGGCGAGCTCGAGAATGCGGCGTTCCGGCAGGACCTCCTGATCAGCGCCTTCTCCGTCGACCAGGGCGAAGTAACCGAGCCCTACGTGCTGCGCGACTCCGTCGTGCTCATGGAGCTCGCCGAGGAGCGGGAACCCGCGGAAGACGCCCTGAGCTTCCTGGACGACTTCTACGGCTCCCTGGTGCAGCAGTTCCAGGCGAGTCAGCTCGAGCGCAGCCTCATTGACCAGGACAAGCTGGAAGACAACTTCTCCCAGACCTTCTCGCGCTACATCATCGGCGAGCGCTAGCGCCGGCGGTACCAACCGGATTTGGGCGGCACGAGTCGGGACCACGACGAGCCAACCCTGACACCCTGCGGAGGCGGCTACCAGGTCGCCTACCGCGGCCGGCCGCTCTACGCCGGCCGCGACCCTGTCGCCGCCGCCGACCGTCGCGCCGCCGCCGTCACTCCGGAGCACCGAACCCTCTACATTGTCCCGTCGCCGCTCCTCGGCTACGGCATCGACACCCTTCTCCAGGCCATCCCTGCGGACTCACACATTCTTGCCATTGAGATCGATGCCAACCTGGCCCGCCTCACCCGGGAGCGTGCTTCTTCGTCGCTGTGGGCGGATGAGCGGGCAACCTTTGTACCGGGGGCGGACTCAGGCCCCTCGCCGGGCCGGGGGACGGAGGCGGGGGCCCCGGGAGCGGACGTTGGGGCACCAGGCGAGGGTGAGAGGCCCGCGACGGGCCCCCGGAGGGGGGCCGCGGCCCCGACCTGGCAGCGCGGTGTCGAGGAGGCGCTGGCGGCCCTGAGGCCGCGCCGGTTCCGGCGCGTCCGGCTGGTAACCCTCTCCGGCGGCTACTCCCTCAATGCACGCGCATACCGAAGCGTCGTCGACTACGCCACGCAGGAGATCCAGCGGCAGTGGCAGAACGTCCTCACGGAGGTGCAGCTCGGCCGGCGATGGATGCGCAACCTCCTGCGAAACCTTCCCCTCATTCTTGAGGCCCGGGACGCCGCCGCCCTGCGCACCGACCGCCCGGTCGTGGTGGCCGCGGCAGGTCCGTCCCTCGAAGAGTCCATTCCGCTGCTGCGGCGCGTCCGCGACCGCGTCTGCGTCGTGGCCGTCGATACCGCGGCGGCCCCGCTCGTTGCCGCCGGCGTCCGGCCGGATCTGGTGGTGACCCTGGACGGCCAGTGGGCCAACCTCCAGGACTTCGTCGGGTTGCCGGCGGTAGACGGCGGAGCGGTGGGCGGCGGGGCAGTGGACGGCGGAACGGATTGCGCCGCCGGGGCGGAGAGTGCGGGCACCCCGGGCGGGGACCGCGTGGCCACATCGGGCGCTGGGCCAAGCCCCGGGCCGGCCGTCCTCGGTGAGCTGGCAACCTATCCGACGGCACTTCGGGTAGCCGGCCATGGCGCACCTCGGCGCTGGCTCTTCTCCACCGATTTCGCTCCGTTGCGGATCTTCGACCGGATGGCCAAACACGGCCTGCGGCCGTGCTCCATGCCGCCGCGCGGCTCCGTCGGCATTACGGCGGTGGAGCTGGCACTGCGCATGACAGAGAGCGAAGTGCTCATCTGCGGCCTCGACCTCGCCTTTGATCCGGTGCACACCCATGCGCGGGACAGCACCATCCACCGGTGGCACCTGCGCACATCCAACCGGCTCGATCCCCTCCCCGCCTGGCGCCTTGCCTTTCGGCACAACCTGCTGCATCGGGAGGACAAGAACGCCCACCATACCGGAACGACCGCAGTGCTCCTCTCATACGCCGCGCAGCTCGGAGAGCTCGCGAAGGGGGATGCGCGACTGCTCGATATTTCACCGCGGGGCATTCCCCTCGGGGTCCGTCGGGTATCACCGGAACAGGTGGAGGAGTTGCTCCCGGCAGCCGGCGGTGAACCCGCCGTCGCTACGGCAGGCGATTGTGATCCGACCGGAAGCACCCGCGGCGCGTCGCTTGAAGACCTCAGCCGCTTTCTTGCCCGCGAACTGGAGCTCCTGGCGCGGCTCAAAACCGCGGCCCGCGCCCTCCTGGATGGGTCCCCGAAGACTGCCGAACGCGAGGCCGAGTACCGGACACTCCTCGACGAGTGCGACTACGCGTGGCTCCACTTCCCCGACGAGGCGTCGTCGGAGCCGCACTTCATCGGCCGGCTCCTGCCGGCCATTGGAGAGTATCGGCAGTTGATCGAGGCGGTGCGGGGATCAATGAAAGCGCCCGGCGTCCGCGGATAGGGCCCGCGAAGCACAGGGGGCCGAGGTCCCGGATCAGTCCTCTTCCGTCGTCCGGAGCACCGACAGGAAGGCGGTCTGCGGCAGCTCGACGTTGCCGGCGACGCGCATGCGCTTCTTGCCTTCTTTCTGCTTTTCCAGGAGCTTCCGCTTCCGGGAAATGTCGCCGCCGTAACACTTGGCGGTGACATCCTTGCGCAAAGCCGAAATCGTCTCCCGGGCAATGACGTTGCCGTTGACTGCACCCTGAATGGGGATCTTGAACTGGTGGCGGGGAATCTCGTCCCTGAGGCGCCTGCAGATCTGTCGCGCCCGCGCCTCCGCCTGGCCGCGAAAGACCAGCTGAGCCAGGGCGTCCACGGGCTTACCGTTGATGAGGATGTCCAGTCGAACCAGATCGACCGGACGGTAGTCAATGATGTCGTAGTCGAGTGATGCGTAGCCTCGGCTCACCGACTTCAAGCGATCGTAGAAGTCGAAGAGCACGTCCGCCAGGGGCATGGTGTAGATGAGCTCGACCCGCACCTCGTCGAGATACCGAAGGTCCTCCTGGTTGCCGCGTTTCTCCAGGCAGAGATTGATGACGGGCCCCAGATATTCGCTCGGTGTGATGATCGAGGCCTTGATGAAGGGCTCCAGACTCTCGGCGATGTCGTGCTGCGGCGGGAGCTCCTGCGGGGTCTCGACGTTGATGGCGCGTCCATCGTTGAGCTTGACATGGTACTGCACCGACGGTGCCGTCAGAATGATACCCAGGTCGAACTCCCGCTCCAGGCGTTCCTGCACGACTTCCAGGTGCAGAAGACCCAGAAAGCCACAGCGGTAGCCGAAGCCGAGAGCGGCGGATGAGTCCTTCTCGAAGACCAGGGATGCATCATTCAGCCGCAGCTTCTCGAGGGCCTTCCCGAGCTCCTCGTACTCGTCCGAGTCGGAGGGAAAGATGGACGAGAAGACTACCGGTTTGACCTCACGGAAACCGCCGAGGGACTTGTCCGCGGGATTCTTCGCGGAGGTGACGGTGTCACCGACGCCGACGCTGGCAATGTTCTTGATCCCGGCAATGAAGTAGCCCACGTCGCCGGCTGAGAGCTGCTCCTGCGGGTCCAGGGCAATCCGGAAGTGGCCGACCTCTTCCACCTTGTAGGTATCCTGAGTGTTCCAGATGAGAATCTCTTCTCCCGCCTTGAGGGTCCCGTCGACAACGCGAATGTGCACAATCACCCCGCGGTACGGATCGTAGTGGGAGTCGAATATGCGCGCCTTCAGCGGCTGCTTCGAGTTCCCCGCCGGCGGCGGAATGAGAATGACAATGGCGTCGAGGAGCTCCTCAATACCGGTCCCTTCCTTCGCGGAGATCTCGATTGCCGTGCCCGGGTCGAGGCCTAGGTCATGCTGGATCTGCTCTCTCACCTCGGCGATCCGCGCCCCCGGGAGGTCGATCTTGTTGATCACCGGAATGATCTCCAACTCATGGTCCAGGGCCATGTAGAAGTTGGAGAGGGTCTGAGCCTCGACACCCTGACTTGCGTCGATGATGAGGAGCGCTCCCTCAGAGGATGCGATGGCCCGGGATACCTCGTACGCGAAGTCCACGTGACCCGGCGTGTCCACCAGGTTGAGCCGATACACCTCCCCGTCGGTGCTCCGATGGGGAATCGTAATGGCGTGGGACTTGATCGAGATGCCCCGCTCCCGCTCAATGTCCATGGAGTCGAGGAGCTGATCCTTGAAGTCACGCTCGTCGACGACCTTCGCGACCTCAATGAGGCGGTCCGCGAGGGTCGACTTCCCGTGATCAATGTGGGCGATTATGCAGAAGTTGCGAATGAGTGACTGGTCTATCATCGGCTCCATTCTATTGCGTGTACTACCTTCGGCTGTTACTGGGTTATGAGAGAGCGGGCGGCGCTAGGCGTCCAGAAGCGTACGGACTCGCCGCAGGAAATCGCCGGGCTCAAAGGGCTTCTGGAGAAACTCAACGCTCAACCCATCCGGAGGCGAATCCGGTAGTTGCTCAGGATATCCCGACAGGAGCACAACCTTCAATCCCGGCTGCGAGCGATTCACCCGTTCTGCAAGGCGCAATCCGTCGATATGTGGCATGACCGCGTCCGTTACGAGCATGTCGATCGCCGTCTGAGCTTCTTCCACGACGAGGATCGCCTCGCCGGGATTGGAGACACCGACAACCTGGTACCCCGCACTGCGGAGTGCACGGCCCAACACGCTCAACACGTGGCTGTCCCGTTCCACCAGCAGGATGGTCTCGCTGCCCGCGTACTCTTCGTTCGTTTCCGGGCGAATACCGCCGTCAAGGGGTTCGCCGGAGCTGACGGGAAAGAACACTTTGAAGACGGAGCCGCTCTTCCCGTCGGACTGAACGTCCAGCGCACCGTTGGCCTGCTGCACGATGCCATACACCGTCGAGAGGCCAAGCCCCGTTCCCGTATCGAGCTCCTTTGTGGTGAAGAAGGGCTCGAACATTCTGTCGATGATTTCCGGTGACATGCCGACCCCGGTGTCCGACACCTCCAGGCGAACGTAGGTTCCCCGATTCACCTCGCCGGCATGAAGCTTGCGCGGAGCGTCGATGTGCTCGGTGGCCGTGACAATACCCAGCACGCCGCCCTCGGGCATGGCATCCCTGGCGTTCACCGTCAGGTTCAGCACGACCTGCTCGAGCTGGCCGCGATCCGCCCATACCGCCGCGGGTTCCGCTGTGAGGGATACACGCAGCTGAATGTCCTCCGACAGGAGGCGGCGAATCATCCCGTCCAGATTCCCCACGACCGCGTTGACGTCCAGCACCTCCGGCTCGGCGTACTGCCGACGGCTGAAGGTAAGGAGCTGCCGCGTCAGGGAGACCGAACGCTGTGCCACCGACTCGATCCCGGTAATGTCCTTGCGCACCGCTTCCCGGTCGATCTCGTCATCGTGGTCCAGCATCTGATCCACCAGCTTGGTGTAGCCAAGGATCGCCGTGAGCAGGTTGTTGAAGTCGTGGGCAATGCCTCCTGAGAGCCGCCCGATCGCCTCCATCTTCTGCGCCTGGCGTAACTGCTCGCGGCTCTCCTCCAGAGCGGACTCCGAGGCGACACGCTGAGACACATCGCGGAACACCCATACGGTACCCACCCGGATATCGCTGTCGTCGAGAAGCGGTGTCACCGTCTTCTCCACCGGGATTGCCCGCCCGTCCAGGGTCACGAGCTCGTCGCGCACCTGTGCAAGGGAGCCGCCGTTACGGGTGTGCTGCTCACGCTGCCGGAACCGCACCGTCGAGGCGAAGTCCCGGTCGACAATTGCGTTGGGGGGCGCCCCAACCACGGCCAGCGCAACGGGATTCGCGAAGGTGATCCGACCCTCCGTATCGGTGACAACGACACCTTCACCAATGCTGTTCAGCGTCGTCTCGAGAAGCTTCTCCCGGTCGGCAATGGCGCGTTCCATTCGGTGACGGGCCAGTGCGACGGCCACGGTGGTTCGGAGCTCCCGCTCCTCGAAGGGCTTGATGATGTACGCAAACGGATGCGACCCGATCGCCCGCTCAATGGTTGCCTCATCGGCGTGCGCAGTGAGCATGACCACGGGTGTCGCGAAGCGTCGGCGAATCTCCTGGGCCGTCTCCAACCCGTCGAGATTCCCCTGGAGCTTGATATCCATGATTATGAGGGAGGGGTGGAGATCCCCTGCGGCGACCAGTGCTTCCTCCCCGGTAGCAAGTGGCTCGGGGACACGATAGCCGTACCGCTCGAGGTGCATCTTGATATCGAGGGCGACAATGCTCTCGTCCTCGACCACGAGAATGCAGTCGGGCTCATTACCCGAGTACGCCGTATCGTTTCCGGTCCAGAATCCCTCGTTTACCACAGACCGGCGCCTCCGTCCGCCATTTATCTACGCTCCCCACGGCGTCCGGCCGCCTGCAGCGCAGGAGTCGGCCGGATCGCGTCTTCAGGATCGTCTGCTCAGGATCACCCGTGGCGTTCCTGCTCGGCCGGGGTGAACCCGAGCTTCTCCATCTCGGCGCGGAGAGACTCCCGGTCAATCGGTTTCACGAGATAGCTCGTCGCGCCGCCCCGGTAGTAGGCCTCCACCACGTTCTTCGGATCCTCGAGTGCGGTCGTCATGACCACCCGCACCTGGTCGCGCTCATCCACACCAATGGATGACTCCATCTCCCGGATCCGGCGAAGCGCCTCCTGCCCGTCCACGTTCGGCATCATGATGTCTATGAACAAGGCGTGGTATGGATCGTTTTCCTCCCATGCCAGGCGAAACGCTTCGACTGCTTCTTCACCGTCCACCACGACGTCAACGGCACCGTACGGCTTGAGAAGCGCCTGAAGAAGCCGCCGGCTCCCGAAATCATCTTCAACAACCAAGAATCGCATACATACTCCAGATGTTCGTCTCTATCGCGACGGCGTCACGGCGCATTGTAGTAGGAACCGCGACGACTTGTGTACCGCGAAACGACGGATCGCTTCCCTCAGGCTCAAGGATTGCCCTGAAGGAGCTCCTCGATACTGTCTATGAGCTGGTGAACCCGCTCTTCGTCCCGGCGTCGCGCGGCCAGCACCAGGCGGAAGGCGAGTTCCCCTGTGGTGGAATCGCCGCGCTGTTTCGCCGCGGCGCGGCCCTCCTGGGCAATGGCCGACACCTTTTCCAGATGCTGCCTGTCCGCAACCGCTGCGCGGAGCCGCCGCACGAGCGCGGCTACGGCGTCCGTGCCGGGAGGCTCCGCGCCCCCTTCGCCTTCGGCGGCGGCCTCACCGACCGGGCTCCGGTGCGACGGGGCGGCTCCTTCCGCAGGGGTGCCCGCGCCGAAGGACGCCGCCTGAAAGGACTCCCCCCTGTAGGCCGCATCAATGGCGCGGTTCAGCGAGTCCGGGGCGAAGGGCTTGGAGATAAATCCGCTCATTCCCGCTTCCCTGGCGCGGCTGCGCTCGTCCTCGGTAGCGTACGCGGTAATCGCCACGATACCGATGTTTCGAACCGCATCTCCCGCCTCTCCATCCCGGATGGCTCGAGTCACTTCGGTCCCGTGCATGTCCGGCAGCGCAAGATCCAGGAGCACCAGATCGATGTCCTCTTCCCGCAGAATACGGAGCGCCTCCTCACCGGTTTCCGAGACCACCACATCGTGTCCGTACTTCGCAACCATCCGACCGTTCACGAGCCGGTTTATCCGGTCGTCCTCGACAAGGAGGATCCTGAGAGCGCGTCCGGTCCCGGGAGAAGCACCGGCCCCTGAGGCACCCCCCGCCGGGCCACCGGCCCCTGAAGCGCCACCAGCCGGGCCACCGCCCGCTGAGGCGCCGACTTCTCCGCCGGCCGGTCCGGCCGCCACGGTGTCATCGGGACTACCGCCGGCCTCAGGCCCACCGGTACCCCCGGGCGCGCCGGCACCGCCGGCGGCACGGTCCGCCGCCTCGTCGCGCCGACCCGCGCCGCCCCGCGGCTCCAGAAGCTCGAGCAGACGGTGAGGCGTAAGCGGCTCGTTGATGTACCGCAGCGAGTCGTCGGGCAGCTCCCACCTCGAGCTGCGGCGAACCGTCACGTAATCCAGTACGGCAACAAAGGCGGGCGATTCGTCGTTCCGCGGGGCGCCCGCTTCGGCGCCGCCTGCACCGGTTGCCCGCGCGTCGCCACCTGCACCGGCTGGCCGCGCAACGTCGCCGTCCGTGCCCGTTGCCCGCGCGTCGTCGCCACCTGCACCGTCGCGGGAGATCACGCGGGCGGCGGCGTCCCGGGCGTCCGGGCAGGCGGCGCGAATCAACACGCCGGCGCCGGGGAACTCCCGGACCCACGCATCCAGCTCCTCTACCTCCGCCGTCACCCGCGACTCCACACCCCAGGCGTGAGCGATGCTCGAAAGGGTCCGCCCCTGGGCATCGACATCACTGAAAAGAAGGAGTTGCGACGGCAGCGCGTCTCGATTGGTGGGGACCTGCAGCCCGAAGCCGGTCGGCTCCGCCCCGTCGAAGGGAAGCCACACGGTGAAGGTTGTCCCGGCTCCCTCCTCCGTATGCATCTCCAGGTGGCCTCCGAGGAGGTCAACCAGGCGCGCCGTTATGGCGAGACCGATGCCGGTGCCGCCGTGATCGCGGGTGTTCGAGGTATCGAGCTGGGTGAAGGGGTCGAATATCTCCTTGCGCTTCTCCACCGGAATGCCCGGACCGGTGTCGCGAACCTCGATCTGGTACCAGACTGCGGGAGACTCATGCACGGAGGCGCGGGTACCGGGTGCCGCAGCGTGGCGGACGGTAACCACGACCTCGCCGGCGGAGGTGAACTTGATCGCGTTGCCGAGTAGATTGAGAAGGATCTGTCGGATCTTGCCCTCATCACCGCGGACGCACCCCGAGGCGGTCTCCTCGAGAGCTACGTGGACGTCGATCCCCTTCTTGTGCGCCTGGACGACCATGTTGTCCACGACGCTGCAGGTGGCGTCGAGCACGTTGAAGGGCTCCACGTACACGTCCATGCGGCCGGCATCTATCTTGGAGAAGTCGAGGATGCTGCTGATCAGAAAGAGGAGCGAGTCCGCCGAGCTCTTGAGGATACCGAGGTACTCCGCCTGCTCGTGCGTTGTCGCCATGCCGGCGGCCAGGTCCGCCATGCCGATGATGCTGTTCAGGGGTGTGCGCAACTCGTGGCTCATGTTGGCCAGGAACTCGCTCTTTGCCCGCGCCGCCTGCTCGGCGGCCTCCTTGGCCGACTGAAGCTTCCGTTCGTAGCTGAGGATATCCGAAATATCCCTCAGAACCACCGCGCGCCCGATGATCTCTCCGTAGCGGTCGTGAATGGTCTCTTCCCGCCGCTCTACGTTCACGCGGTGTCCGTCCCGGCACTCCAGCAAGCCCGCATTAGGGAACGATGCCAACTCGTTCTGTTCCTGACTCGGCGTGAAACTGCAGAGATCGCTCAGGGGCACCCCGACGGCTTCTCCGGCCGTACATCGCAACAACCGCTCCGCGGCGGGATTCACGGAGTGAATGGTTCCGGCAGGATCCGTTGTGACGACCGCCTCGTGGAGACTGGACAGGGTGGCCTGAAGCCATTCACGGCTCTCTCTGATCTGCCGATCCATGGCGCTCTTGTAGAGGGCCATTTCGACGGCAATGCTCAGCTCCCGCTCTTCGAAGGGCTTGAGGACGTAGCCGAAGGGCTCGGTGATCTTTGCCCGCTCCAGGCTCGGCCGATCGGAATAGGCGGTCAGGAAGACGACCGGTATGGACAGAGCCCCCCGGATCGCCGACGCCGCGGTGATACCGTCCATGTCGCCCTTGAGCTTGATGTCCATCAGGATGAGGTCGGGACGCTCCTCCTGCGCCGTCTCGATAGCATCCTCGCCGCGCACCTCGTTCCCCACCACGGAGTAGCCGAGCTTCTCCAGGCGGCGTTGGATGTCCATGGCGACAATGACTTCGTCTTCAACGACCAGAATGCGCGCGGCCATGCTATCTCTTGCGTTCCTCCACGGCGACGCGCAGTACGTGGCCGGCAATGTCCCCGAGCGGCGACACCTTGTCGACGGCGTTTCGCTTGATTGCCTCGTTGGGCATGCCGAAGACAACACTTGTCTTCTCGTCCTGGGCAATGGTGTAGGCGCCGGCCTGATGCAGCTCCTCCATGCCCCGGGCACCGTCGTCGCCCATCCCGGTCATGATGACCCCCACGGCGTTCTTTCCTGCGTACCGCGCGGCAGAGCGGAAGAGGACGTCCACACTGGGACGGTGTCGGCTCACCAACGGCCCGTCCTTCACCTCCACGTAGTACCGGGCGCCGCTGCGCTTGAGCAGGGTGTGGCGGTTCCCCGGCGCAATCAGCGCGCGGCCGCGAATGACCGAGTCGTTGTTGGCGGCCTCCTTCACGGATACCTTGCAGAGCGTATCCAGACGCGTGGCGAAGGCTGCGGTGAACTTCTCCGGCATGTGCTGCACGATCACGACCGGTGGGGCGTCCAACGGCAACTGCACCAGGAACTCCCGGAGAGCCTCGGTACCGCCGGTTGAAGCGCCCACCACGACGATCCGCTCCGTGGTTTCGATGACGGATTCGCGCCCCTTGCCGACGCTGAGCATGACATCCGCGGTGTGCTTCGGCTCGACATCCGTCCGGGGCGGTTGCTGTGGGCGCGCCTTGCGAAGCTTCGATGCGTGTGCCGCCTTGACCACGTCGATCAGCCGGGTCTTCGACTCTTCCAGGAAGGTCTTGGTCCCCATCTTCGGCTTCTCGACGATCTCGACGGCGCCGTACTCCAGGGCGCGCAGAGCGTTCGTAGACCCTGCCCCCGCCTGAGACGAGCAGATCACGACCGGGAGCGGATGCTGCGACATGAGCCGCTGCAGGAAGCTGAGTCCGTCCATTCGCGGCATTTCGATATCGAGGGTTATGACATCCGGCACGACCTTCTCGAGCTTCTTCACGGCAATCAACGGGTCCGAGGCGGTCGCCACCACCTCGATCCGGGGATCCTCGTTCAGAATTGATGTCAGTGTCTCTCGGACGACTGCGGAGTCGTCCACGACCATAACCCGTATCTTCTCACTCATTCCGGTGCTGCTCCTCGTGTTGCCGGCGCCGCTTTACGTCGACGCCTTCCGGTAGATCGTCGGCGCCACCCCCTGGAGGGGCAGGTCCATGCCGGTCAGGGTCTCCGAATGCCCGAGAAAGAGATATCCTCCCGGGGCTAGATAGTCGTACAGGTGCCGGAGAAGCCGGTACTGAGTCGGGCGCTCGAAGTAGATGATGACGTTCCGGCAGAAGATGATCTCGAAACGCTCACGAATGCCGTACTCCTGATGCATGAGGTTCAGGCGATGAAAGGTGACCGCCTGGCGAAGCTCGGGCTTCACCCGGACGAGCCCCGCGGCGCGGTCCTTGCTGCGCAGGAGGTAGCGCTTCCGGTACTCCTGGGGCACCGGACTGATGCGCTCCTCCGGGTACACTCCGCGGCGACCACGATCGAGAGCGTTCGACGAGATATCCGTCGCAAGAATGTTGAAGGAGAAGTCGGGGTTCTCCGCGGCGAACTCCGAGAAAACCATGGCCATGGTGTAGGGCTCTTCGCCGCTCGAGCACGCCGTCGACCACGCCCGCAACGGAGAACGGCGACCCCACCCTTCCTGGTAGTGCGTCGGCAGGAGCCGCTGCAGAAGGACGTCGAAGTGGTCGGATTCGCGGAAGAAGTCCGTCTTGTTCGTGGTGACCGCGTCGATCATGTGGATGAGCTCGGCGTCCTGCTGATCCTCATGAAAGACGAAATCCAGGTACTCTTCGAAGCTGTTGAGCCGGAGAGCCCGGACCCGCTTCTGGAGGCGTGATTCGAGCATGATCTTCTTGGCGGGAGGCATCCGAATGCCCAGCTCGCTTTCGATGAAACGACTCAGACGCGTGAACTGCTCATCCGTAAGCGCGGCGGTTCGATATCCCCAGGTCGCGCTTCTTCCCGTCCCTTCGGCCATCTGCCACTACCCCACTGTGTTGTGTTGACTGCGAGCGACGATCTCACTCAGTCGCCGGATATCGAGAATGAACGCCACCGATCCGTCACCGAGGATGGTGGCGCCGGAAATACCTTCAATGTCCCGGTAGAGCTTCCCCAGGTTCTTGATGACCGTCTGGAAGTCTCCCACTATCTCGTCTACCACGAAGCCCACCTTTCCGGCGGGACTGTTCACGACGACGACCTGCTCAATGGTCTTTTCGGATTCGGCAAAGTCGAAGATGCTGCGCAACCTCACGTACGGCAAGACCTCTCCGCGATTGTTGATGATGTCCTGGCCGTTGCAGCGTTGCTCCTCCGCACCGAGCTCAATACACTCCTCCACGGCACCGAGGGGAAAGACATAGCTCTCATCGGCGACCTCCACCAACAGACCGTCGATGATCGCGAGGGTCAGCGGAATCGTCAGTACGATGGCGCTTCCGGCACCTCGCTCGCTTTCCACCGAGACGGAGCCGCCGAAGCCCTCGATCTCGCGCTTCACCACGTCCATACCGACGCCCCGGCCGGAGACGGACGTCACCGAATCAACGGTGGAGAACCCGGGCTGGAAGACCAGCTGATACGCCTCCTCCTCGCTGATCTCGGTACCGGCATCCACCACTCCCCGGGCTCGCGCGTGGTCAATGATGCCCCTGGGGTCGAAACCCTTCCCGTCGTCGGCAATGCGGATCACCACCGAAGCTCCCACATGCTCCGCCGAGAGAGTCAGTGTCCCCTTCCGTGGCTTTCCGGCGCGCTCCCGCTCGTCCGGACTCTCCACCCCGTGGTCAATGGCGTTGCGGATAATGTGAACCAGCGGCTCATTGAGCCGATCGATCACGGTCTTGTCCAGCTCCGTCTCGCCACCGGAGGTCACCATCTCGACCTCCTTGCCGAGCTCCTGACCGAGGTCGCGGACGACCCGTCGGAACCTGGAGAAGGTCGTCCCGATCGGCACCATGCGGATGCTCATGGTGCTGTCCCGAAGCTCGTTTGTCAGCCGCTCCACGCCCTCGGCGACCGACGTCAGGTCGGCCCGTTTGAGCTCCGTCGCGGTTTGAGAGAGTCGCGCCTGAAGCGTGACAAGCTCTCCGACCAGATCAACCAGATTGTCGAGCTTCTCGGCATTGACCCGGATGCTCGACGACGCCAGATCCTCATGCGCCCGTTCCCGCGCCCGGGACACGTGTTGCTGCTCCTTGAGGGCCCCTTCCACGGCGTGGGGATCGACCCCTTTCTCAACCAGCAACTCCCCGAGCCTGCGCTGTCCCCGGGCTACCTGCTCAATGACAATTTCATCCGCGGCGCCGCGGCTGCGGAGAATCTCTCCGATCCGCGGGCTCGGCGCATCTTCCTCATCCGCAAACTCATCTGCGACTGAGATGCGTACGTCCGCGGTGTCCTGGACAAAGAGAAAGATATCCTCCAGCGCGTTCCGGGGCTTCGTCGTCGTGACAAAGGCGTCCCATGAGATGAGGCAGCTTTCCGGGTCGACCTCGTCGAGAGGTGGGATCCCCTCGGTGTACGGCACGGCGCTGTAGTCACCAAGCTCCGAGAGCTCCTGCAGCAACAGAAGCGGTCGGCTGCCGCTCAGGTAGATTTCCGGCCTGGGACGGAACTCAACGCGATAGGTCACGCGATGATCGAGCTCATCCGGTCCCGCCTCGCCGGCTTCGCCGCCCACCGCGCCGGCAGCCTCTTCGGCACCGATTCGGCCCAGATCCCCCGGCTCCTCCGTCGGGACGGTGATCCCCTGATCCGGGCGTGCGCCACCAAGATGGTGGACCTCCTCGAGAATCGCGGCGGAAGCATCCTGCAGGTCCTTCGGCGGCGGATCATCCTCTTCGAGGAGGAGCCGAATGTGGTCGCGCGCCTTGAGAATGAGGTCGATCAGCTCCTGTGATACCGCCAGGTTGCCCTCTCTCACCTCATCCAGGCGATTCTCGATGTCGTGAGCGAACTCCGAGATGTGCTGGAAACCGAACATGGCGGCGGAGCCCTTGATGGTGTGCATGGACCGGAAGATTGAGGAAACCTGCTCCACGCTGTCCGGATTCTCTTCGAGCTCCAGCAGATCCCCTTCGAGCTCATTCAGCAGCTCGTAGGCCTCCTCCTTGAAGCTCTCGCGGAAACGATCACTCATGGCTTCCATCCTCCGAGGCGTCGAAGTCAACGAGATCCCGTTCCAGCTCCCTGGCATCGGTCACCATGGAAGAACAGAATCCGCCGGTCATCAGCAGCGCGCACACATCCTGGTGAACGGTTCCGGAAAGGTGGAATTCCCTGCCGTCCCGATCCGCCATGCACTTCGCCGCGTAGAGAACGTGCACGAAGCTGGCGTCGATTCGCTCGAGACGGGAAAGATTGAGCAGTACCTGCTCAGCTTCGGCGAACGCTGCAGTAATGCTTTCTGCGAGAGATGTTGCGGACTGCACGGTTGCCTGACTGGGAGCGGTAACGACTTTTAGAGCTTCCATGTCCCCAGTATACATGAATCATCGAGCTTTGCATAGAATGCTTTCTATAGTTCTATTAGAGAAAATTATCTTGTTCGAGGTAAGATGCTAACTGCACCCCGCTTTCAATGAAGCCGGCCTTGCGCTTGCGAATGATGATCTGCGCGAGGGCGATGCGGCGCTCATAGTCGACCTCCCACCGGTGGAGGGAAAAGGGATCCTGCGGCGACAGGCCGGTTTCGTCCGCGACGCTGCCCGGATAGACCTCGGTAACCACGAAGTTGCGCTGCCATGGCAGGGTACTGACATCGTTGATCTCCATGCCGAAGAGCGGCGCGAAGACCTCGCCGGCGTCCTGATACTCAAGGGCGTACTCAATGGGGCTGAAGGGGCGTTCGGCAACCACCAAGTTGCGGGCGCGGATGGCGTCGTCCCTGCGGAAGCCCAGGCGAATCAGAGTCCCCGGGCGGTAGTCCATGAGCTCGTCCTGCGCCTCCGCCAGCGTGGAGACGCGCGTACCGCCGACCGTGGTGATGACGTCGTCTCGTTGCAGTCCGATCCGCGCCGCCGGAGAGCTTGGCGCGACGTAATTCACCGCCAGCCCGTCCGCTGCTTCGCGCAGAGATACCCCGATCCAGGCGTGGATAATCTCTCCGCCCTCGTACAAACGAGGTACCAGTTGCGACAGCCAGAAAGACGGAATGGCGAAGTTCACACCCTGGAACTGGGGCACTCCGGCGAAGATAACTCCGACCAGATCACCGGAGGTCGTTAGAAGAGGTCCGCCGGAGCTCCCTGGGTTGATGGGTACGTCGACCTGCAGCGCATCCCCGAGTTGCAGGAAGCGCCGCCCCGTTGCCGATACGATTCCCGAGGTGATGCTGTTATCCAGCCCGCCGGGCGAACCGATCGCACGCACCTCCGTTCCAGGATCGAGGCGTCGTATGCCGGTGAAAGAGAAGACGTACGGGGGGGTGATCTCGACTTTGAGAAGGGCAATGTCAAACAGCCGGTCATACCCGACCACCTGTGCGGGGATACGCGTATCGGGGCTGCCGGGCAACCGGACGAAAAGGCGGGAGTAACCCTCGTACTCGGGATCCACCTCGCTTCGGATTACGTGATAGTTGGTAATGAGATACCCGCGCGGATCAATGAAGAACCCGCTCCCTATGACGCGATCCGGAACGCCGGCGCCCTGCTCCATGCGAATGCCCCGGTTCACCCAGATGGTGGCGGTTCCCGGTATGGCCTCGCGTGCATCCAGTGAACCGTTCCCGGTGCCCGCCAGGGACTCCTGTACATCCGCCTCACGACGGCGCAGCTCCTCGGTGATGCGCTGAAGGGCTTCCCGGTCGTTGAGGGCCTTCGCGTGGTTGCCGAACCGTTCGAGCAGACTCGTCTCGAGAAGGCTGAGGTCCTCCATCTGCATGAGCAGATGCAGAGCCGCGACGTCGTTTTCGTCTTTCTCCCGATCAAGGGCCCAGGTGAGATAGAGCGGATCGAATCCGGGCGGGTCAACGTCTCCGCCGAGGGCGTGGAGAGACCGAAGCCGCCGCTCCGCTTCCACGTAGTCACCGCCGGAGCGAGCAGCGCGGTAGCGCTCCCGCATTTCCGACGCGGCGGTCTCGTAGAAGGCATCCAGCTCGCGGTCGCTGAGAACCTCTTCGCTGCGCAGCGTGCCGATGCGCTCGACCGCCCGCTCCGGTTCCCCGCCATCGATCATCTCCCGGAGATCCTCCCGGACAACCTCGGCACGCTCGGGGATCTCAGCCGACGGGTTCGCGGTGGTGGCGCAGCCGGCCGCCGAGAGCAGCACGGCGAGTATGAGCAGCACGACCGCGCCGAAAGCGCCCGGCCGGTGCTTCAGTCGCATTACCCTCAAGAATTACCCCTCATTCGGGATGAAACGTTGCTCGATTCTCTCGCGGCCCCGGCGCAGCTCTTCCACGTCGATGTTCCCGTCCTGGTTGAGGTCCCAGGCAAAGCGCGAAGGCTCATCGGGCCCGCTTCCGTGGGTCTCGGAGTACTCCACAACGCCGTCGTCATCATCATCCACTGCAATGTATCGCAGCTCACCCTCAAGGTACTGCTCGCTCACCTCGAAGTGGCCATCCCCGTCGGCATCCCGGATGCCGCTGACGGGCGTCCCTGAGCGATAGACCATGCGGTGGTCCACCCGCCCGTCGCCGTTTCGATCCGCCGCCAGGAGCTGCACGCGACCTTCCCGCAGCCACTCGGTAACACGCGCACCCCCTTCGAGGCGGTGCCGCCGATGGCTTCCACGGACGAGATCCTCCATCGTGAAGAGCGGGAACGCTTCGGCGCGTCGCATGGCGAGGACCGCATCCGGAACGTCGGCGCCCCAGTTTGTCGACTCCGAGAGGATCGGCGCCGCAATCGCGCCGGGGCGCGCCTCGTAGTATGCGCCGAAGGTGGCCACGTCGATCGGGCGGAGAGTGGGCGACACCACGGACGGGTCGGTCGTCAGCGCCGGCGCGTCGGCATCGTCCCTGACAAGAGCTATGGACTCAACGTCCGGATAGTCGCCGTATTGCAGGGTGGCGTAGCCGGAGCCCTGAGTGATCGTCGCGGCCGCGGGAACGCGGTCCTGCAGCGTGACATCAAGCTCCGGCAGGCCGTCGGTATCCCCGTCGACAGTCCAGCGAAGCAGTTCTCCATTCGCCAGCTCATAGCGCGCTTCGAAGAAGCCGTCGCGGTTCTCATCTCGAACAATGCTGCCTGTGAGGGAGGCGGCACGAGTGCGAAGCTCCTGCCGCGCTTCGCCCTCGGGGAGTGCCTGAAAGGCGCGTTCGATCAACCCCTTGTCCCCGAAGCCGCCCAGCGCGTCGAAACGGTCGACCGCCTCCATGGGGCTTTCGGTGACCTCGAGGAGCAACACCGCCGCCAGCGGATCCTCTCCGCCGGCCGCGAAGTAGCGGTCAATCTCCTCCCGGCGAAGGGCGGGATTCTCCAGCGTCTCGGCATATGCCAGCAGGAGTGCCCGGTACGCCTCCGAGTCCTCCTGGAGCGCCCTCATACGGCGGACCGTGAGAGGGTCCGGAGTCTCTTCCGTTTCAACCCGCAGGGAGAAGAGGGGAATGCTGTCGGGAAAGCGCTCCAGCCCGCGACGCAGGAACTCGTTCGCTCCAGCAGTATTTCCGGCGGCGCGAAGGGCGCGGCTTCGTACCGCGTACGCCCGGTCGGAGGTGTACGGAGGGGCACCGAGGTTGCGTGATAGCAACTCTGCCGCGTCGGCACCCCGGCCGACCCGGAGGAGCACCTCCGCGTAGTCCAGGGCGACATCCCCGGCGTTCAGCGCGTCGAATGGAGACGTCGCCAGGGCTTCAGCGTACAGATTCAGCGCTTCACGGGTTCGCGCCTGGTCCCGGTGTGCAATCCGCGCCTTGAGCGCCAAAAGATCGGCACTCTCGGGGTCGAACTCCATGCCACGGTCAATGAGCGTCTCCGCGGCCGCGGGGTTTCCGTTCCGAAGCAGCTCCTGCGCCGCGTCGCGGTAGAGCGCGGCGACCTCCGTCTGCGCAGAGAGCGCGACGTTTGCTGTAAGGAGCAACGCCGTCGCCAGAATGACTCCGGCAAAGCGTGTGGGGCTGCGTGCGATCCGTTTGGTCATGGCGTATCGTCGGCGGCGTCCTCGCCCGGGGAATCGCCCTCGGTTGAGGCGGGACCGTCCGTGGGGGCCGGGTCGACCGTCGGGGCCGGCCCGTCCGTGAGGGCGGGGCCGTCCGTCGGGGCAGGGTCGTCCCTCGGGGCCGGCCCGTCCGTGAGGGCGGGGCCGTCCGTCGGGGCCGGGTCGACCGTCGGGGCCGGGTCGACCGTGAGGGCGGGGCCGTCCGTCGGGGCCGGGTCGTCCCTCGGGGCCAGGCCGTCCTTGGGTACCGGGCCGGACTCCGGGAAGCCGAGCAGCTCGCGCACCTCCGCGTCGGTGAGGGTTTCTTTCTCGACCAGCGTCGTGGTGAGACGTTCGAGCTGGTTCTTGTGCTCCTGCAGAATCCCTCGGGCCTCATTCAGGCACTCGGTGAGAATGCGCGTCACCTCCCGATCGATGGCCTGCGCTGTGTGCTCGGAGTAGTCCTTGTGCCGTGCGATCTCCTTGCCCAGGAAGATGGGTTCGTCCTCCTGTGCATACGCAACGGGGCCCATGTCGCTCATGCCCCAATCGGTCACCATGCGGCGGGCAAGATCGGTTGCCTGCTGGAGGTCGTTCTGCGTGCCCGTCGTGGTTTCCTCGAAGAACATGTCCTCCGCAACGTAGCCGCCGTAGGCAATCTTGATCCGGTCCAGGAGCCACCCGCGGCCCCGGCTGTAGGCGTCCTTCTCGGGAAGGGAAACAGCCAGCCCCAGCGCCCGGCCTCGTGGAACAATGGTCACCTTGTGGAGGGGGTCCGCGTCTTTGAGATAGTAGTGAAGAAGGGCGTGGCCGGCTTCATGGTACGCGGTCTTGCGCTTGTCCTCCAGGGAGAGAACCTTGGACTTTCGTGCAACCCCCATGAGCAGCTTGTCCCGGGCCTCCTCGAAGTCCTCCATTTCGACGAAGTCCTTGTTCTTCCGCGCGGCGTAGAGGGCCGCCTCGTTGACCAGGTTGGCCAGATCGGCCCCGGAGCTCCCCGGCGTGGCCCGGGCCAGGCGACGCAAGTCGACCGCCGGATTCACCGGTACCTTGCCGGCGTGGATCTTCAGAATGGCCTCGCGCTCCTCCATGTCCGGCATGTCGACGACAACCTGGCGATCAAATCGGCCCGGCCGAAGCAGTGCCGGATCGAGAACGTCGGGCCGGTTGGTTGCTGCGAGAATAATGACACCGTCCTTGGTATCGAAGCCGTCCATCTCGACGAGCATCTGGTTGAGGGTCTGCTCCCGCTCGTCGTGTCCGCCGCCGTAACCGGCACCACGGGTGCGCCCGACCGCATCGAGCTCATCGATAAACAGAATGCACGGCGCATTCTTGCGCCCCTGTTCAAAGAGGTCCCGGACGCGGCTGGCCCCGACGCCGACGAACATCTCGACGAAGTCGGATCCGGACATGTGGAAGAAGTTCACCCCCGCCTCGCCGGCGCACGCCTTGGCAAGGAGGGTTTTTCCGGTCCCGGGCATGCCTACCAGGAGAACTCCCTTCGGAATCCGGGCCCCGATCTTGGCGAAGCGCGCGGGACTCTTCAGGTACTCGACGACCTCCTGCAGTTCGTACTTCGCCTCGACCTGGCCGGCCACCTCCGCGAAGGTCACCTTCTTCCCATCGTCTACAAATTTCTTGGCGCGACTCTTCCCGAACGAGAAGGCTTTGCTACCGCTCCCCTGAATCTGGCGAAACATGAACCAAATGAATAGGAAGCCGATGACCCACGGCAGCAGTTGCACGAAAACCTGGAAGGGCGAGACCGGTCGCGGCTGTCCTGAGAACCGAACACCCTGCTCGCTGAGCAATCTGACAAGAGCCTCGTCGAAGTAGGGGATGTTCGTCGTGAAAAGCCGGGTTTCCCCGGTCCGGTTCTTCAGGGAGCCCTGAATCTCATATTGATCGAAGATCTGAACCGACTCCACCTCTCCCTCCGACAGGTAGCCGAGGAACTGAGAGTAGGGTATCTCACGTCCCGACGGTGAGTTGTCCGAGAGCAGGAGCATGGCAAAGAGCCCGAGAATCCCAACAAGAAAGATCAGCGCAAAGCGGTTGTTCCGGAAGTTGAACCGCGGGCCTCCCGGCCCGCCCTGACCGCCTCCGTTGTTATCATTGCGATCGTTCTGATCCATTGAAGACGCTACCTTATTCCTGATTCCATCTGAAAAATAACATGATCCCGTGACAACTGACCATGCCGGACGCCCCGCCGAAGGACGTCTTCACGTCCCACCGCCGATCCGATCACGGCAACGACACCCTCCCTGTCTTCTACTATCGGCACCGCCTGGCGTTCACCCTTCGGAACCCCTATGTCGATGAGGATACGCTTCACCCTGCGGGATCCCCCGGCACGGACCAGGACGTCACCGGGGCGCCGGCTTCGAACCACCACCGGCTCGGCGACGTCTTCCCCGGCGAGGGCCAGCCGGTACCGACGGTGCCCGCACCGGCCCTCCAGCACCAACGACTCCGGAACGCTTCCGTCGGCTGTGCGAAGAGGGGGGAGCGCAAAGAGATACCCCTCCCCTTCCTCGGCCGGCTCCTCCGGCCTGAGCGAGATCTCCTCGCCGGACACTGTGACCGTCACCCCGAACGCCGTCGCCGTGAAACCCGCCATGTCGGCGAGATCGCGCCTCAGAAGCGGCGCGAGAAAGCGCTCCGATATCCGGACACCCTCCTCCCGCGAGACCTCACCGAAAGCTCGCACGAGGAGATGGAGTCGCAGGTAGGGGTGCACCGCCGCAACCGCGGACAGGGGCGCCGAGAGGATCGCCGGTTCGTCGCCGCGCACCTGCCCTGAACGCCTCTCCGCCGTCTCTTCCGAACGCGCCGGCGGTTCCGGGGCACCCGCGTCCCGGTCATCCGCCCGGACATCCGCGTCCCGGTCATCGGCGTTCGGAGCATCAGCCTCTCGGGCATCGGCGTTGGAGGCGGGTCGACGCCTCCAGGGAAAGTCGCGAATCTCGCTCTCGATCATGTCGCGCAGCAGGTCTCCCCGGCGCTGCGTCGCAAGGATACGCCGCGGCGCATCCGGGGCAATCGCCGACAACTCCGGCATGAGTTGCCCCCGAACCCGATTGCGGAGAAACATCATGTCCCGATTGGTCGCATCCTCAGTGAGAGGAAGAGCGAGCGCGGCGGCGGCATCCCGGATCTCCGCCTTGCCGAAGTCGAGCAGAGGCCTGAGAATCATGCATCTTGAGGAAGATGCCAACGGCCGCATGGAAGGGATCCCCGCCAGCGCCGCCGGGTCATTACCCGACAGAAGACGGACGAGGACCGTCTCCACCTGGTCGTCCCGGTGGTGGCCCAGGATCAAAGCGCAGGCGTCGTAGGCATCTGCAAGACGCTCATAGAAGGTGTACCGAAACCGCCGCGCCGTCGCTTCGGTGCCGCCTTCGAGGGGAGCACGCTTCTCCACCAGACCGCGGGGAACAGCGTCGGTCTCCACCGTAACACCCAGATCCGCGGCGAGCGCCTCAACCGCCTCCCGGTCGCGCTGCGCCTCCTCGGCGGAGCGGATACCGTGATCAAGATGACAGGCGACGACCCGGAGTTCCGGCGCCGCCTTCGCCGCCGCCCACAACGCCACGGCGCTGTCGACGCCGCCGGAAACGCCGACCAGCACCACTTGCGACTCCCTACCGGCGCCGCCCGGACGTGCCGCAGGGACACCGCCTGGATGCGCCGCGTCGCCGGGGGAAGCCGCCCCGGCATCGTCCGACAACGAAGCATCCACGGCCGCGCGAACCGCCTTGAGAATGCGATCAGTTGGTGCTGTTGATTCGTTGGATGAGTTCATCTGTTGAAAGAGTGGGAAACAGGTCGATGAACTCTGCAGCCCTGGACGTTGCCTCTTCCAGGCGCTGTCGATCGGCTTCGCCGGGTTCCCCAAGGACGTAGTCTACGATCTCTTCGCGGCCCGTGGCTTCATTGCCCGCGTCGGGCCGCCCAATGCCCACGTACAGGCGCAGGTACTCGTCCGGAGCCAGGTAGTGCGCAATGGAGACAAGGCCGCGATGACCGCCGCCGCTTCCACCGCGCTTCAGTCGCAGAGCCCCCGGCGGCAGATCGAGGTTGTCGCACACAACGACGAGTCGCTCCGGACGGAACCGGCGCCGGATGTTCGGCAGGACCAGACCGGAGCGGTTCATATAGGTCAACGGCTTGACCAGGGCGACCTGCGAGGACTCCACCCGTTCCAGGGCGAAGCCATAGCTCCGCAGCATCGGCCGACGGAACTTCAAGCGATGCGATTCCACCCGTTTGTCAATGACGTGAAACCCGACGTTGTGCCGTGTCGCGGCATAGCGAGGACCGGGGTTCCCAAGGCCAAGGACGACGACGTCCAGGCTACTACTCCTCCTCGGATTCCTCGGTCTCCTCGCCCTCGGCGACTTCGCCCTCTTCGCCAAGCTCGCCCTCTTCGATTTCTTCCTCTTCTTCCTCTTCGAGGACGGGCTCACGGATGGCGGTGACCTGCACGACGACCTGATCCCCGCTGGTCAGGAAGGTAACCCCTTCGGGCGCCTCAATGTCCGAGAGATGAACGGCGTCGCCGATCTGCAACTCGCTGACATCAACGGTAACACCGTCATCAGGAATGTCCTTCGGCAGACACTCAATCTCGATTTCGTGAAGCGTTGTCTGGAGAACTCCGCCTTCGCGCTCGCCGGGAGAACTTCCGGTAATGTGGACCGGAATACGCGTGTGCAGCGTTTTGCCGGCGGAGACCTCGTAGAAATCGACGTGCAACAAGTCGCCGGTTCGGTAGTCCTCATCCCACGCCTTGATGAGCACCTCGTGGTCCTTGCCGTCGCGCTTGAGCGTAAGCAGGGTACTCTCGGTCACGTGGCGAAAGGTGCGACCAAACTCGACGGCGTCCAGAGTGACCGGCGCCGGTTCGGTGGCGCCATAGATGATGGCGGGTATCTTTCCCTGACGTCGCAGGCGGCCGACAGGACCTTTGCCGAACTCCGTGCGGGTTTCTGCGTTCACAATATGCTTTGCCATGTACTCAGACTCCTGGTTTTCATCGAGGCTGGGACGGCAGGATTCGAACCTGCGAATGCCGGGATCAAAACCCGGTGGCTTGACCGCTTGCCTACGTCCCAACTGTGCTGATGCGTAGAGAGTAAAGTGGCCAAAAACCTGGCTTCTGTCAAGGGAGCGGCTTGGCGCGGCCAAGCCGGGAAGATGGAGGAAATGGTACGTTTCTAGAATCCGGGCGACGCCTCTCGTCCAGCCTGCTCCCGGGCGGCCCCGATGTCGCCGATCCCCTCCTCCTCGTCGAGCCGTTCCGCCCCGGGGAAGTCCTCACCTTGCTCGAAGGCGTCGAGGATCTTCGACTGAAGTGAGTTCCTGAACTCGGAGTTGATCGGGTGAGCGACGTCCTTGTACTCCCCGGTCTTGGTTCGACGGCTGGGCATGGCGATGAATGTACCGCCCTTTCCCTGGATGACCTTCACGTTGTGCACTACGAAGCAGTCGTCGAAGGTGACGGTTACGTACGCCTTCAGCTTGCCCTCCGAGCTGACGTGTCGGATCCGGATATCTGTGATCTCCATGCGGTCGCTCCTTCGATACTCCGAGGAGTATCGGTGTAGCCCTTTCGTAACCAGTCGTGCGCCCGTTGCACAGCTGAAGATGTACTAGATCCGGCCTCGTTATTGTACACGTCGATTATAGTGGATCGAAGGACCATGTCAAACAGCTTTTCCCGGTCCGCATAATTGACAGCGCGGACTCTTGGGCCTATCGTCCCAGCATGATTGACGAGGACTACGAGGAGAACACCGACGAGGAGTACGACGACGTCGTGGAACCCGACGGCGGGAGCTATGAGGTCGACGAGGACTTCGACGAGTGGTACTCGGATCACCTGGAAGAAGATGAGGGAGATTACGATCTCTTCGACGATTGATCGTTCGAGGCGTGATCCCCATCATCCGAGACATGCTCTCCGGCGGCGCGATACACGACCTCGCCGCCGAACCAGAGACGCTCCAGGTCGTAGAACTCCCGCATCTCCTCGGTCATGAGGTGGATCACGACGAAACCGCAATCGAGCAGAGTCCAGGCGTTTTCATTACTGCGCTTGTGCCGGTTCAGCGGCGGAATTCCCGCCTCATGGAGGTATTCCTCGAGCTGCCTGTGCAGTCCCCGCAGATGGCCCATGCTGGTCGCCGTGGTAATGACGAAGTAGTCCGTGAAGGACGCCGCCTCACCCACGTAGAGGGCAACAGTGTCCCTGCCGCGGTGTTCGTCCAGAAGACCGGCAATCCGATCAACGTGTTCCTTGTACAGGGGTTCAACTGCGTTGTTGCTTTGCGACGTGTTACTGTCTGACGTATGTGCCATCGAAATCTCTTCCCAATATGATGGTGACGTCGATCGGTGAGTCAACCGGCTCACTCTCGACGCGGGGCGCCCGTATGATTTCGGCAGCGCGCTGTGCCGCTGCCGGGTCGCCCTGCCGGTCAATGACGCGGGTGGTCTCGTGATCGTCCCGATCGGCGTTGTCGAAGGAGACGACGTCGAAGCCGTATCGCTCATAGAGGTCTTTCGTTCTTCGCGCCAGCCCGGTGACGCCCGTGCCGTTCAGGATCTCAACGGAGATGGTAGACGGGTTCTGGGCCACCTCCCCTTCCTGCGCCAGGGTATCGATGACCTGCGCCACCGTCTGGCGCAACCATCGCCCGTCGAAGTGTGGAAAGAGCAACTCCTTCGTCTCTCCGCCGGTCTCGACCTGCCGGACGTTCCCCTGCACCCGCCGCGTCACGATCTGATCTGCATCCACGCGCTCGTAGAGGGACACGAGGGCTGCAACGCCGCGCTGATCGAGGTTGGTCTCCACGGCGCGGTAGACGTAGGGAAGCACCTCTTCTTCGGTGAGCAGGTCGGACTTCGTCCCAATGGCGCGGAAGAGGGCCTGGGCGATCTTCTGGGACCGGGTCGCGCGCTCCTCGTAGGACTCCCCGGGCAACTCCGCGCCTGCGTAGTCCGCAGCCTTGGCGCCGTCCAGGGTCACACTGCCCCCGGGCAGCCGCACGAGATGTGCCGAGTTTTCAGTCTGAAAGGACTCGGTAATGAAGAGGTCAATGCCCTCGGCAAAGTCGACGACTTCGACCAGGCCTTCCCGGTCCAGCGCCATCACGAAGGGAATCTCAATGCCGAAGATCTCCGCCACCTTGGCGCGAAAGGCATCAACATCGCCCTGATTGTAGAGCGTGTCGATACGATCGATTCGGTCGAGGTTTTCCACGACGGTACCTAAATGACCCGGAACATCGAAGAGTGCCATCTTGCCGGTGCGGATATCGAGAACGACGACCTGTGCGAATTCCGCCTCGCCGCCCTCCTCCTGGACAAAGAGAACCGCAACCCGGTCGTTGGACTGGGTATACTCGGTGATGGTATCGGTGCGCACCTGAAGGTAGATGATGACCCCCACCGTTGCGAGGATCGCGACGACGGCAATGACGATGAAAACGCCGTAGTCGATCCGTCGTGACTCATTCGACATGCTGTGACACCTCTTGAACCAGCGCTTCGGTCTCGGGACTCATCGGCAGGTTGCGTTCGAGGACGTGGTCCAGGACCGCCTTCACCATACCGGAAAGCGACTGACCGAGAGCGTACTCCCGAAACGCTTCAGTCGTGTAGCGCCGCCCCGGCTCCAGATAGTCCGCGGCGTAGAGCACCCTGGCCAGAGGGCCAAGACCGGCGTTGCCGGTACTGTGCCAGCGTACCGCTTCGAGGATGTCCGGTTCGGCGAGGTTGTACTCCTTCTCGAGGACCGTTGCCGCGGCAGGGCCGTGACAGAGGACGGGGTTCTGCTGTTCCGTCCCGGTCAGGGGATAGTGCCCCCGATCGACGTAAGAGCACAATCCGTCTCCGTCCCATTCGCGACAGAGGTCGTGCGCCCACCCGGCAAGGCGCGCGCGGAGCGGATCAACCCCGGCGCTGCGGGCAATCCGGTCGGCGGTGGCGACCACGCCGTGCACATGCCGCACCCTCCCGGCGGAGAGCTCCCGGAGCACGCGGTTCCGCACCCGGTCGATTACGATCTCAATGTGTGTACAAGCCGTGTTGAACGATATAGCCATACACCAATTCCGGGACGAGGTAGCGAAACGCCCTTCCCTGAGCAACACGCTTACGGATCTCCGACGATGCAACCGGCAGCGGGGAGTTGTCGATCCGCTGACACTGAGCAAGAATGTTGCAGGGGTCCTTCCCGGCCGGACCGTCACCATCGACCTCTCTAGTGGCGACAATGAGGTCTACCCGCTCAATCAGCTCATCAACATTCTTCCAGGTATGAAAGTCCTCGACAAGGTCTTCTCCTATGATGAGCCCGAGCCGGCCGTCCACCGGCAACCGCTCCTCGAGGTACTGCACGGTGTCGTAGGTGTAGGAGACGCCTTTCCGATCGATTTCGTAGGTCTCGACCTCGAAGGCGTCGCGGCCGTTGATGGCCAGGCGCAGCATCTCGACCCGGGACAGGTCACCGCCGGAAGGCTTCTCCTTGTGCGGCGGTTGATACGCCGGCACGAAGACGATCCGATCGTACCCGAGATTCACCCGCGCCTCCTCGGCAATGAAGAGGTGACCAATGTGGACAGGGTCGAAGGAGCCGCCGAGCATGGCCACTCTCATGAATCGCTTCTCCCCGGAAGCACCGTCTCGAAAAAGGCCTCCGCCAGCGTGTCCAGGCTCTCCTGATCGTAGACGGACACGCCGTAGACCGGCACGTCACCGGCAACGCGCCGCAACTCCTCAAGGCCCTCACCGCTCCCGGGCAGGTCCGTCTTGGTTCCGACGATCACGCGCCGCCGAACCGCAAGCCTGCGATCGTATCCGGCAAGCTCCGCCTCCAGGGTGCGATACGTCTCTTCCACCTCCGCCTGCGCCGTATCAATGAGAAAGGCGATCACCGTCGTTCGAGAAATGTGCTTCAGAAAGCGATGCCCAAGGCCGGCGCCTCCGGAGGCTCCTTCAATGATGCCGGGGATATCGGCCAGGATCACGTCCGCGTAATGCCGGCGGATCACACCGAGAGAAGGGACCTTCGTAGTGAAGGGATAGTCGGCAACCTGCGGGTGTGCCGCAGTGAGCGCGCCCAGGAGGCTCGATTTCCCGGCGTTCGGCAGGCCCAGAAAGCCGACATCGGCAATGAGATTGAGCTCCACCCGCACGCGCAGGGACTCTCCATCTCCGCCGGGCTGAGCAAACCGCGGCGACCGCTGACGGGAGCTCTTGAAGTGGCTGTTCCCCTTGCCGCCCTGCCCCCCGCGGAGCACGACACAGGTGGAGCCGGGTTCCAGCAGATCGGCCACAATGTCGCCACTCTCCGCGTCGCGAACTACCGTTCCCGGGGGAACCTCTATTTCGACGTCCGCGCCGTCGGCGCCGTGCTTGTTGGCGCCGCCGCCGGGTTGTCCGTTTTTTGCCTTGAAGTGGCGACCGCTCTGAAGGTGACTCAGGGTCTTCAGGTTTTCGCGCACGGTGAATATCACGTCACCGCCGGACCCGCCGTCGCCGCCGTCGGGCCCGCCTCTTGGTACGTACTTTTCTCTGCGGAAGGAGACCGCCCCGGCGCCGCCGTTTCCGGAGCGCAGCGTGATGACGGCCTCATCTACGAAGCTCTGCAATTACGGTTGCTCTGGGCTACTCTGCAGCAACACCGTCTACGTTGATGGCGATGTACTTCCGGCCCTTGCGCGCCTGGAAAACAACCGTGCCCGCTTCCTTCGCAAACAGCGTGTCGTCGCGACCCCGGCCGACGTGCATACCCGGATGGAACTTGGTGCCGCGCTGGCGGACCAGGATCTCCCCCGCCTTTACCAGCTGGCCGCCGAACCTCTTGATACCGAGACGTTTCGCCTCGGAGTCACGACCGTTCTTGGAGCTGCCGCCACCCTTCTTATGTGCCATTTCCTATTCTCCTCCAACTGTTTCTTCAACCGTTACAGCGTCCGGGTAGTCGCGCGAAACGTCCCGAACACCCCGGGACAGGTACTCCGCAATCGTGCGGAGCCGCCGGCGCCCGCGTACGCCCTTGACCGCGACGGAGAAGGTAAGCCTCCCGGGCTCATCCGCCCGTCCGGACACGACGTACCGTCGATCCTCCGCAAGGAACCGGGCGGTCGTTCGTACCAGCACGGTGATCGCCGCGCAGGCCGGATCGCTTCCAGGCGACCCCAACCCCGCGTGACCGGAGGCGTCTACGCTCCGAAGCCGTCCTCGTCGATCGACCTCCAGGCGCAGGGTGATCACGAGCCTTTCGCGATCTCCTCTACACGGAGCAAAGAATACTGCTGCTTGTGACCGCGCTTTCGGGCATAACCCTTACGTCGCTTGTACTTATAGACGACGACCTTCGGATCCCGCACGTGCTCCTGCACGGTAGCCTTCACCTGAGCTCCCTTCACGAAGGGAGTCCCGACATTGGTCTTGTCGCCGTCACGGAGCATGAGAACCGAATCAAAGGTCATGACCTCACCGGCCTCCTGCCCCACCCTGTCCACTTTCAGGGTCTTGCCCTGCTCCGCCTTATACTGCTTGCCACCAATTTCTACGAGTGCATACATAACCCATGTTCCTGTTGCGCGAGAATGCGTAGCGCTATAGGTACCACGCTTCGGACTCCACCGTCAACTGTACCGCGGCGGGCGTTTCCCGCCGGTCGGCAGGAGGTCATGCCGTCGGGCCGGCCTGCCTGCGCGCGTCGGTCCAGAGTCTCCAACGCGCAGACGCGAGGTCGGCTCTGTTCCGCCACGCGGTCGCGGCCGGCGCATCTTCACCGCCTCCTGCCGACCGGCGATGTACGACCACCGCAGCGGCGGGCGAATCATCGCTCAGCCGGACGGTGGTTGGCCCTTCGCGCCGGCGGGGGGCAGGTGCGACGGCGCAGACGCCGGCCGGGACCGGGGGACGGGCTGAGACCGCCCTTGCGCTCTTGCGCACTAAGGTCTCAGACCGGCACCCGAAGGCAGGCCGGCTCTCGGGGTTTCCGCCTGCGCCCCGCCGGCGGGGGTGAGCCCGGCGGCGCGGGTGCGTCAGGGCAGGACGGTCTCGCCCATGAGGGCGCGGTCGACCTCGCGCGCGGCGGCGCGGCCCTCCTTGATGGCCCAGACGACCAGGGACTGGCCGCGGCGGGCGTCGCCGGCGGCGAAGACGCCGGGGACGGAGGTTTCGAAGCGGTCGAACTCCGCCTTGTAGTTGGTACGGGGGTCGAGCTCCGTGCCGAGCTCCTCGGCAATGTCCGCCTCAGGGCCCAGGAAGCCCAGGGCCAGGAGCGCCATCTCGCAGGGCCACTCCTGCTCGGTGCCGGGGATCTCCTTCATCTCGGGCCGCTCGCCGGGCTCCTTATGCCACTCCACCCGGACGGTGCGAAGCGCCTTGAGGTTGCCGTTGCCGTCTCCGACGAACTCCTTGGTCAGAATGCTGTACTCCCGGGGCTCCCGGCCGAAGACCGCCTCGGTCTCCTTGTGGGAGTAGTCGAGTTTGTAGAGGCGCGGGTACGTCGGCCAGGGAAACTCGACGGTCCGGCCGGATGCGGGCCGCGGGAGGAGCTCGAGATTCACAATGCTCTTCGCGCCGTGGCGGAGCGCCGTACCAATGCAGTCGGCACCGGTATCACCGCCGCCGATGACGATCACGTTCTTCCCTTCCGCGGAGATGTAGTTTCCGTCGGCGTGACCGCTGTCCAGGAAGCTCTTCGTGTTCGCCTTGAGAAAGTCCATGGCGAAGTGGATCCCCTTCAGCTCCCGTCCAGGTGCCGGAAGGTCACGCGGCCGGGTGGCGCCGGTCGTCAGGAGGACCGCATCGTACTCATCGACCAGGGATGAGGCAGGTATGTCCTTCCCCACCCACACACCGGGGCGGAACTCAATGCCCTCGGCGACCATGATGCCGTTGCGCCGCTCCACCAGGCCCTTGTCGAGCTTCATGTTGGGAATGCCGTACATGAGGAGGCCGCCGATGCGATCATCCCGCTCGAAGACGGTGACGGAGTGCCCCGCCTGGTTGAGCTGGTCCGCCGCGGCCAGGCCCGCCGGGCCGCTTCCCACGACGGCGACGCGTTTGCCGGTACGCACCTCCGGGATGCGCGGCTCCATGAGGCCGCTGTCGTAGGCGCGGTCTATGATGGTGCGCTCGTTGTCCTTGATGGTGACAGCCGGCTCGTTGATGCCCAGGACGCAGGCAGTCTCGCAGGGCGCCGGGCAGACACGGCCGGTATACTCCGGGAAGTTGTTGGTCTTCCGGAGGCGGAGGAAGGCCTCCTCCCACTTGTCCCGGTAGATGAGGTCGTTCCACTCCGGGATGAGGTTGTCCACCGGGCAACCGTAGTTGGACTGGCAGAAGGGGACGCCACAGTCCATGCAGCGGGCGCCCTGGCGCTTGCGCTCCTCCTCGTCAATGAGTCTGGCAAACTCCCCGAAGTCCTTGACCCGGGTCGCCGGGTCGCGGCTCTGAAGGGTCTTCCGCTCGTATTCCATGAAACCGGTAGGCTTACCCATGGACGACCTCCTTCTCGCGGTACTGCAGCTTTCCCATGGCCTCCCTGAAGGCCGGTGAGATGATCCGAACGAACTCACCGCGGCGTTCGGACCAGGTGGAGAGCACATGCGCGCCCACCGTCGAGCCGGTGTATGCAACGTGCTCCTTCACCAGACCGAGGATCGTGTCCTCATCGTCCTCATCCAATTCCTCAATATCCACCAGCTCCGGGTTGATCATCTCCGGCATGCGCCCATCCGGATCCCAGACGTAGGCAATGCCGCCGGACATGCCTGCGGCGAAGTTGCGCCCCGTCGGGCCAAGGATGACGGCGCGGCCGCCGGTCATGTACTCGCAGCCGTGATCGCCGACGCCTTCAATGACAACGTGGGCACCGGAGTTCCGGACGCAGAAGCGCTCCGCCGCGGTGCCCCGGAAGAAGGCCTTCCCCATGATGGCGCCGTAGAGAGCCACATTGCCAATGATGATGTTCTCCTCCGGGCGGAAGTTCGCATCCTTCGGCGGATAGACAATGACCTTGCCGCCGGACAGTCCCTTCCCCACGTAGTCGTTCGAGTCGCCTTCGAGCTCCAGGGTCACTCCCTGCGCCAGCCAGGCGCCGAAGCTCTGCCCCGCCGAGCCGGTGAGCTTGATGCGCAGGGTATCCTGCGGGAGCCCCTGGAAACCCCACCGTTTGGTGAGGTGGTGGCTTAGCATGGTCCCCGTCGCCCGGTCGGTGTTGCGGATCGGCAGGTCGAGGCGCAGCGGCTCCTTGTGCAGGAGGACCCGCTCCGCCAGCTTGATGAGCCTGCGGTCCAGCACCGTATCGATACCGTGCTCCTGCGGGATACAGCAGATGACGCCGGTGTTGCCCTCCCCGGGCTCGGCGCGCTCGAGCACCCGCGACAGGTCGACGTGCTTCGACTTCCAGTTGAGCACGCTCGCGTCCGGCTCGAGCATGTCGACGCGCCCGACCATCTCGTCGAAGCGCCGGAAGCCGAGCTCCGCCATGATCTCCCGCACCTCCTCGGCAATGAAGTGGAACAACGCTTCAACGTCCGCGGGGGTCCCGACGAACTTTCGTCTCAATGCCTCATTCTGGGTAGCGATGCCCACAGGGCAGGTGTTCTTGTGGCAGACCCTCATCATGATGCAGCCCATGGCGATGAGGGCGCCCGTCGAGAAGCCGCACTCCTCGGCACCGAGCAACGCCGCAATGACGACGTCACGCCCCGTCTTGATCTGGCCGTCGGTCTGCAGGACCACCCGGCTGCGGAGATCGTTCATCACCAGGGTCTGGTGGGTTTCCGAGAGACCGAGCTCCCACGGCAATCCCGCATGCTTGATCCCCGTCAGGGGGCTCGCCCCGGTGCCGCCGTCGTGGCCGGATATCAGAATGTGGTCGGCGTGCCCCTTCGCCACGCCGGCGGCAATGGTGCCGACACCGACCTCGCTCACCAGCTTCACGCTCACCCGGGCCGAGGGATTCGAGTTCTTCAGGTCGAAGATGAGCTGCGCCAGGTCCTCAATGGAGTAGATGTCGTGGTGCGGCGGCGGACTGATCAGCCCCACTCCCGGCGTGGAGTACCGGGTATCCGCAATGACGTCGAAGACCTTGCGGCCCGGGAGCTCCCCGCCCTCGCCGGGCTTGGCGCCCTGGGCCATCTTGATCTGGAGCTCGTTCGCCTCGGTGAGGTACTCAATGGTTACCCCGAAGCGCCCGGAGGCGACCTGCTTGATGGCGCTGCGCCTGGAGTCGCCGTTCGGGAGGGGAATGTAGCGCTCCCGGCGCTCACCCCCCTCGCCGGTGTTGGACTTGCCGCCCAGCCGGTTCATGGCCACGGCCAGCGTCTCGTGTGCCTCCTTGGAAATCGAGCCGAAGCTCATGGCGCCGGTGACGAAGCGCCGCACGATGTTGGAAGCGGGCTCCACCTCCGACAGGGGTATGGAATTGCCCTGCTTGAACTGGAGGAGACCGCGAATGGTTGCCTGGCTCTTCGTCCTGGCGTCCTGCCGGGCGGAGAAGCGCTTGTACGCCTGGGCGTCGCGGGTGCGCACGGCGTTCTGGAGCTCCGCGATGGATTCGGGGTCCCACATGTGCTTTTCCCCGTCGAAACGCCACTGGTAGTCCCCGGGGTTGTGGAGCTCCGCTCCGATCTGCCGGCTACGGCCGGGGTAGCCCGACTTGTGGCGCATCTCCGCCTCGGTCTGCAGGACGTCGAAGGTGGCCCCGGCAATCCGGGAGGCCGTACCGGCAAAGCACATGTCAACCACTTCCTGGTCCAGGCCGACGATCTCGAAGATCTGCGCACCCTTGTAGGAGTCGAGGGTGGAAATGCCCATCTTGCCGAAGACCTTCCGCATGCCCTTGGCGAGCGCCGTCAGCATGTGGTCGACCGCATCTTCTTCGCTCTCGACGCCCTCCAGGGAGCCGTCAAGGTAGAGCCGGGCGAGCGCCTCAAAGGCCATGTACGGATTAATGGCGTCGGCGCCGTAACCGATGAGGGCGCAGAAGTGGTGCACCTCCCGGGGCTCCGCCGTCTCCAGGATGATCCCGATCTGGGTTCGCTTGTGCCGGCGCACCAGGTGGTGGTGCACCGCCCCGGTTGCGAGCATGGCGGAGGCGGGAATCCGGTCCGCCCCGGCGGCGCGGTCGGAGAGAATGACCAGACTGTAGCCCCGGGCAATCGCCTCTTCGGCCTCGCGGCAAACCCGCTCCAGACACGCCTTGAGCGCGCCGGGCGCGCCGCGGCGGCGGTGGCCGGCCCCGTCGCCGTTGCGGCCGTCACCGTTGCGCCCGTCACCGTTGCGGCCGTCACCGTTACTGCCGGTGGTTCCGGGACCGCCCGTACCGGCAGAGGCGTCCGTCGCCTCCTCCCGCGGATAGGTAATGTCGATCACCTTCGCCCTCCACCCGCGATGGTCCATTTCCCTGAGCTTTGCCAGCTCCGCGTTCCGCAGGACCGGATGGTGGATCTGCAGGCGGTGGCAGTGCTCCGGTGAGTGGTCCAGGAGGTTCTGTTCCGGCCCGATGTACGCGGAGATGCTCATGATAATGTCCTCCCGAATCGAGTCGATGGGAGGATTGGTCACCTGGGCGAAGAGCTGCTTGAAGTAGTCGTAGATGAGACGCGGCTTCTCCGACAGCACCGCGAGCGGCGCGTCGTTCCCCATTGAGCCGAGGGGCTCCTTGCCATCAATGGCCATTGGCTTCAAGAGAACGTTGACGTGCTCAATGGTGTACCCGAACATGCGCATCCGGTCGGAGAGGGTGTCCGCGTCCAGCCCCTCCACCCGCTGCGGCGCCGGCAGATCGTCCAGGGTGATCCGTTGCGCGTTCAGCCACTGCCGGTAGGGATAGCGCGCGGCAATGCCGTTCTTGAGCTCGACATCGTCGACAATGCGCCCCTCCTCGAAGTCGACAAGGAACATCCGGCCCGGCTTGAGGCGCCCTTTGTGGCGCACCCGTTCGGGGGGAACGTCGAGGACGCCGACTTCGCTCGCCATGATGACCATGTCGTCGTGGGTCACGTAGTACCGGCTCGGCCGCAGGCCGTTGCGGTCCAGGAGCGCGCCAATGACGTGCCCATCCGTGAAGGAGATCGACGCCGGTCCGTCCCAGGGTTCCATGAGGGTGCTCATGTACTCGTACACGGCACTACCGATGTCGGGCATCTGCTTGTGCTTCTGCCACGCCTCGGGAACCATCATCATGACGGCTTCGGGAAGCTCACGTCCGGCCATGAGGAGGAGCTCCAGGACGTTGTCGAAGTTCCCCGAGTCCGAAGAGTCGGGTTCAATGATGGGAAAGGCCTTTTCGAGATCGTCACCGAAGAGGTCGCTCTTCAGGGTGCCTTCCCGGGCGCGCATCTTGTTGATGTTGCCCTGGAGCGTGTTGATCTCGCCGTTGTGGCTCATGAAGCGCAGGGGCTGCGCCCGATCCCAGCTCGGAAAGGTGTTTGTCGAGAAGCGGGAGTGCACCATGGCCAGATGACTGACGTAGTCCTCCTCGCTCAGGTCCTTGAAGTACTCCCAGAGCTGCTCCGGCATGAGCATGCCCTTGTAGACAATGACTCTGGTCGACAGGCTGCACACGTAGAAGTAGTGATTGGGATCGTGATCCCCGCCGCGGAGCTCCCGGGAAACGCGCTTTCGAATGACGTAGAGCTTGCGCTCGAAGCTGTCCGGGTCGACACCTTCACCCGCGGCAATGAAGATCTGCCGCATCTCCGGCTCACACGCCTTGGCGGTGGGACCGATCATGCTGTCGTCGCGGGGTACAGTGCGAATGCCGAGAAGGCGTTGCCCCTCCTCATTGATCACGCCTTCGAGGTGGTGGAGACACGCCTCGAGATTGTCCGTTTCGGTCGGCAGGAAGAAGAGCCCGGCGGCGTAGCGGCCTCGATCGGGAAGCGCCACATCCAGCTCGTCCCGCATGACCCGTTCGAGAAAGGCGTGGGGCAGCGTCGTAAGCACCCCGGCGCCGTCGCCGGTATTCTTGTCGCTCCCCACGGCGCCGCGGTGGGTCATGTTCAGCAGAACCGACTTCGCGTTCTCAATGATTGCGTGACTCTGCTCTCCTCTAATATGGGCAACGAATCCAACACCGCAGTTCTCGTGTTCGAATTGCGGAGAGTACAAGCCGTGTTGAGTTGGCCGTTGTCGTCTGTGCATTCCTGTCTCCTTGCTCCCGGAGGGAGTAGAATAAGGATGCAAAATCCGTACCACTACGCATTGAGACGCGGTAAGTCACGCAGAAGAAAGGATTTGGCAGGACGTCCCTGTTTCGGGCGCCCTCAATCCGGGCGCCCGGTCACAGGAATTCCTACACATAGGTAGGATATTTCGCCGATAGTCCTACGTATACGTAGGCACAATCTCACATCGTTTCGAGGAACGGAATTCCTACAAACTCGAAGGCTTTGTGCAGCACCTGAAGGAGGGCGCGGGTCAGAACTACCCTCGCGTTCCGCAGATTCTCGTCATCACTCACGACAATGGGGTGATCGTGGTAGTACCGGGAGAAGGTCTTCGAGAGCTCGTAGAGGTAGCCGGTCATGACCGAGGGATTGAGCCCCTCTGCGGCCTGAGAGACCCGTTCCGGGAACTCGCCGATGAGGCGGATAAGCTCCCACTCATCCGCCGCCTGGAGGAGCGTAAGATCAACCTGCTCCGGCTCGGGAAGCTGATCCTCCGGCAGTCGGGCGAGCATGCTGCTGATCCTGGCGCCCATGTATTGCAGATAGGGTCCCGTATTGCCCTGAAAGGAAAGTGATTCCTCGGGGTTGAAGATCATGTCCTTGTTCGGCCCGACCTGGAGCAGATAGTAGTGAAGCGCCCCGATCGCAATGCGTTCCGCCGTCGTCTCCAGATCTCCGACGATCTCCTCGCGCTTCTTCTCGTAGATCTCATGCTTCGCCATGTCCCGGAGTCGATCAATGAGATCGTCCGCGTCCACGACGGTGCCCTCCCGGGACTTCATCTTGCCCTCGGGCAGGTTCACCATGCCGTACGAGAGATGGTAGAGCGCGTCCGAGAAGGGTGCGTCGAGCAACTTGAGGATGTGAAAGAGCACCGTGAAGTGATACTTCTGTTCGGAGCCGACCACGTAGATCAGCTCGTCAAAGGGCCAGTCACGGTAGCGCGCCAGGGCCGTGCCGATGTCCTGGGTGACGTACAGTGAGGTGCCGTCGCTTCGCAGCAGCACCTTCTTGTCGAGATCGATGCTCTCGAGATCGACCCAGACGGCGCCCTCATCGTCCTTGTAGAAGACGCCCTTCTCCAACCCCTTGAGCACCTCCTGGCGACCGACGCCGTAGGTCCGGCTTTCGAAGTAGATCTGATCGAAGGAGACTCCGGTTCGCTCGTAGGTCTTCTTGATGCCCTCTATCGCCCAACCGTTCATGCGCTCCCAGAGGGCAAGGACATCCTCATCGCCCTGCTGCCACTTCTTCAACAGCTCCGCCGCCTCCTGCTTGACCGCAGGCTGCTCAGCGGCCAGCTCGTGAAACCTCACGTAGTAGTCCCCCACGAAGTGATCGGACTTCTTCCCGGAGCTTTCCGGGGTCTCACCGTTGCCGAAGCGCTCGTAGGCGAGCATTGACTGGCAGATGTGAACGCCGCGGTCGTTGATGAGGTTGACCTTGCGCACCTCGGCGCCGTTGGCCTTGATGATGCGGGCGATGCTCTCACCGATCGCATCGTTGCGGAGGTGGCCCAGGTGCAGAGGCTTGTTGGTGTTCGGCGACGAGAACTCCACCATGATCCGCCGCCCGGCAAGGCGGTCACCGCGACCGTATTCCTCGGGCCGGGCGAAAAGCTCACCGAAGACGGTGTCGGCGTAGGCGGCCCTGTCCAGGAAGATGTTCACGTAGGGCCCTTCGGAGACCACGCGGTCGCCGGGCGCGGGAGGTCCATCGCCCGGAGCGGCGCCTTCGCCCCGCACGGCTCCTTCGCCCCGCACGGCTCCTTCGCCGGCCGTGGTTTCGTCCGCGGCACCGCCGCGTTGCAGACGTTCCGCCACCTCCGCGGCGAGCCTGGGCGGCGCGGCCCGAAACACCCGGGCAAACGGAAAGAGCGGAAACCCTATGTCGCCGAGTTCGGGCCGGGGCGGCCGCTCCGGAATGAGGTTTTCCGCGGCGTCCGCGGGAAGCTCGAGCTCCCGCTCGGCGGCCATGTTCTTGAGGGCTCCCAGGATACGGTGTTTCCAGGTCTCGCGAATGTCCTTCATGATGTTTGTGTCCTCTCAGCGTGTACAGCGCATTGAATCGTACGACGGACCCGCCCGGCGAGCGCGACCGGGCGGGCCACCCTGACCCCGGCCGAATCTACTATATCCAGGCGAGCATGTGGGCGTACCGGCCGGGACCGTCCCGGCGGAATGAGCCGAAGGGACCACCGCAACTGGTACAGTCCGTAACGGCCGTCGCCGTATCTACTCCCATGGCGGACAAAATAGCCTCATTCGCCGCCCGGAGGTCAAGGTGCGGTGCGGTGTTGCGCTCGACTACCGCGTCTCGTCCCCAGAGGGCGGCGAAGAGATGCGCCCGCTCCCGGTCGACGTTGTAGCAGCAGCTCCCGATACACGGTCCCAGCACCACCTCCAGGTCGGCGCGGCGGCCCCCGAAGCGCTCCTCCAGGATGCGCAGGGCGTGTGCAAGGATGCCGGTTCCCTTCCAGCCGGAGTGGAGCAGCCCCTTCACCCGGGTCCGCCGATCGTAGAGGTAGATGGGCATGCAGTCGGCAACGGTCACACAGAGCGTGACCTCCGAGGCAGTCAGCATGCCGTCGCCGACAAGGATTCCGTCGCCGGGTGCGTCCCCGGGGGCCACCGTGCGGACGAGTCTGGTGTGTTGCTGGTCGAGCCGGACGTAGGGCCCCGGACGTCCCGCCTCATCGAGAAAGGTTCGTCGGCGCTCTTCGGCCGCAGAGTCGCGACCGCCGAGATCGCCCGCCGCCGCGAGGGAGAGGCCCGCGGGGATCGAGAAGGGCAGCGAGAGCGTGCGGGTGGAGCGGTCGGGGGAGCTGCTGATGGTACGAATCACGGGTCAGGCTCTGCCGGATATGGGATTGTACGTGCCGGCGTGCGTCTGGGCGCGCTCAAGGTCGAAGAGCTGGCTCACCACGTCAAGGGCGGACTGGCATTGCTGCATGGCGCGTTCCAGCGACGCGAGGAAGCTCCGGTTGTGGCGCCCGCCGATGTCGCGGATGTTCGACAACGTGTCATAGCGGCCGCCCACCTCCCCGTAGAGTACCCCGTTCAGGATCTTGGTGAGCGATGAGAAGGAGTTGAGGGCGCTCTTGATCAGGGACTCGGCGTGCTCATCGACCTGAGCAATGATCTCCTGCCGCTGCCTCCGCTTCTCGGGCCGGCCGACCGGTTCCTGGTCCAGATCGTGGAGGGCGCGGCCCAGATCCCCCTGCATGGAGACGCGCGTGCGAAAGCCGTCGATCTTGTCGATGAGTTTCGAGAGCGTCGTGTAGGCCTCGGTGAACTCGGCACGGTTGTCGTCCTTGTAGAACTCCCCTTCAATGAACAGCGCCTTCAGAGGCGGAAAGATCTCATGTTGCCACGCACTGTCGAGGATTGCCCGGAGGAGTGCCAGGGACATGGCGTGACGCCCCTCTTCCCGTCCCTCCGGCTTTGGGTACTCCGCGACGGGGTCGAGGGTGTGGACACCCGTGAGCTCCGCAGCATCCCGGACCAGGACGGTCCGTCGCCGCTGATACTTGTAGGCCCGATACGCCTCATCGGCTCGCTCCCGCCAGAACCGCCGCACAATGGCAATCCACTCCTCGCCGCCCTGAAGAGGCGGCGCCGAGAAGTTGATGTCCCCGAGGATGTAGCGCGTGAGGTCCACGAAGGGAACACCGGCAAAGGTGTCGCCGATGGTCTTGAGGTGCCTGGCCGCCTTCCGGACCTGCTCGGTCATCACCTCGTCCTCGACGGTGTCCGCGAAGTGATAGCCCTGATGAAAGAGGATGAGACCCTCCAGGCAGGCGGCGCTCGGGGTGACGTCCAGGCTGCGGGCAATTGGAGCCAACTCCGGGAAGGTCTCTCGCATGTTCAGGAACGAAGCCTGGACATCTCCCCCCTCGATCACCGGGCGAAAGGGGGTCAGCACCTTCTCGAAGGGAAAGAAGCTCAGACGTCCCATCACGTCGAGGAACCGATTTCCCTGACGCATGCGGAGCCGCACCGAGTCGGGAACGGAGTCCAGCGCCTGTTGGACATTGTTCACCATGCGGTGGCGCACCTGCGTGTCCGGTTCGTCGGCACCTTCCTCATCGGCCTCTTCGGCGTTTACGGCCCGCTCCAGGGCGCTCTGCACCTCCGGCGCCTCGAGCGCCAGCAGGAAGGAGAGAAAGACGGGGCGATCCTTGCCGCCGGCTCGCCCAATGGGACCGGCGAAGAACTGTGAGCTCTCCTGCAGTTGCAGCAGATGCTCGTACATGGGTGTCAACATGAGTCCGAGGCGGAACTCCACCAGCCCCGGATACCGCGCTCGGATCTCAATGGCGAGCTGACGAAGGAGATGGGCGTGGATGAGCTCTTCGCGGGTCTTACCGGTGATTACTACCTGGAGGAAGATGATGAGCTTCCGAAACAGCGGCAAGGAGCGGTATACGTCGTCGAAGTCGACCGGTGCGTCTTCCCCGGCCTCGTCGAACCCGCCGCCGGGCACCTCAACGCTCACATTGCGCTGAATGCGCTCGAGCATTTCGCGACGCTCTTCCTTCGAAAGCGCTGAGACAAGTTTGTCAAACACCGTGTCCCCGGCCATGTCCGCGAAAGTTTAGCATGGGGCATACCCCGGAACAAGCGGCGGCAGCGCGCCCTCCCCGGGCGGGGACGGGCGGTGGAGTCGTCTCGCCCCGCCGAGGCGGCGCATAAACATACGAAAAGGCCTCAAAATCGCATGAGATTGCGCAATCAGACTTGACATGTCGGTCCGGGGCTGACAATAGTTGGGGGTAATGAAGCGAGCGCTGTCCGCACTCAGCCTACTCGATCTCCTGATTAGTCTCCTTATTATCGGGTTGGTAGGCCCTAATGCGCGGGGAGCGTGAATGGCGAATTCGGAATCAGAGCCGTTCCTCCTTGCGAGGGACGGCTTTTTTTTTAGGAGGAAGAAATGGAAAAGGTTGCGATCTTCGATACCACCCTTCGCGATGGTGAGCAGTCCCCGGGCGCGTCCATGGACGTGGAGCAGAAGTTCGAGGTAGCTCTCCAGCTCGAGCGATTGGGAGTCGACGTCATGGAGGCGGGCTTCCCCGTTTCTTCACCCCAGCAGTTCGAGGCGTGCCAGCGCATTGCCGCAAGCGTCACCAACTCGACGGTCGCGGTGCTGGCACGGTCCAACGAGAAGGACATCACCACGGCGGCGGAGTCGATCAAGAAGGCCGCGCGGGGGCGAATCCACACCTTCATTTCCACCTCGCCCATCCACATGAAGCACAAGCTCCAGAAGGAGCCCCATGAGGTCCTGGAGATGGCGGAGAAGGCGGTGAAGCTGGCCCGCAACTTCACCGACGATGTGGAGTTCTCCCCGGAGGATGCAACACGCACCGACCCGGACTTCCTCTGCAAGATCGTGGAGATCGCGGTGAAGGCCGGCGCGAATGTGATCAATATTCCCGACACCGTCGGCTATACGGTGCCGCTGGAAATGGCCAACACCTTCCGTATGCTCCGGGAGCGTGTGCCCAACATGGACAAGGCGGTCCTGTCCGCACACTGCCACGACGATCTCGGTCTCGCCGTTGCGAACACCATCAGCGCAATCGAAGCGGGAGCGCGCCAGGCGGAGGTGACCATCAACGGTATTGGTGAGCGCGCCGGCAACGCCGCCCTGGAAGAAGTGGTCATGGCACTCAACGTCCGCCGCGACGCCATGGGTGTTGAGACCGGCATTAACACCAGGCATATCTATCAGACCTCCCGAATGCTCTCGACCATGATCGGCTTCCCAATTGCCCGGAACAAGGCGGTCGTCGGGGAGAACGCCTTCTCCCACGAGGCGGGTATCCACCAGCACGGGGTTCTGGCAAACCGCCAGACCTACGAGATCATGACTCCCGAATCGGTAGGACGCTCGGAATCCCGTCTGGTACTGGGCCGCCACTCCGGGATGCACGGCTTCAAGAAGCGCCTCAACGAGCTGGGCATTGAGATCTCCGAGGACGAGACCAAGCGCGTCTACGAGCGCTTTCTCGAAGTCGCCGACCGGAAGAAAGAGGTCTACGATGAGGATCTCTACGCCATCGTGAGCGATGAGATGGGCCGCACCGCCGCCTCACTGACCCTAGACTACATCAACGTCATTACCGGCAACACCGCGGTACCCACCGCGACTGTTCGCATCCGCACCGAAGAAGAGGTCCACGAGGAAGCCTCCACGGGCGACGGCCCGGTTGACGCGATCTTCCGCGCCATCGACCGCGCCCTGCAGGTCAAACCGACGCTGGAGGAGTACAACGTTCAGGCGATCTCACCGGGAAAGCAGGCCATGGGGGAGGTTTCCGTGGTGCTCTCCTTCTTCGGCGAGCGAATGACTGGACGCGGCTCCTCCACGGACATTCTGGAGGCGAGCGCCCGCGCCTACGTCAATGCGATAAACCGATACAACACCCTACGGGAGGTCAAGAGTGATGAAACCGCTGTACGTGTATGACACCACCCTCAGGGACGGCATGCAGGGAATCGAGATCAACTACACCCTCGACGACAAGCTCCAGATCGCCCACAAGCTGGACGAGCTGGGAGTAGACTACATTGAAGGCGGCTTCCCGCGGTCGAACGAAAAGGAGGCCGCCTTCTTCGACCGCTGCCGCAAGGAGACCTTTCATCACGCGAAGATCGCCTCCTTCGGCTCCACCCGGAAGCCCAATACCCGAGTCGAAGAGGATGAGTACATTCGCGCCCTGATTGCCGCGGAAGCACCGGTGGCCACCATTGTCGGCAAGACCTGGAAGGAGCACGTCGCTCATGTGCTTCAGACCGATGAAGACGAGAACCTCCGCATGATCGAGGATTCGATCTCCTACCTCAAGAAACAGGGACTGGAGGTCCACTTCGACCTCGAACACTTCTTCGACGGCTACCGGGATCACCCGGACTACGCGAAGAAGGTGCTCCAGGTGGGCTCCGACGCGGGAGCGGACTTCCTGGTGCTCTGCGACACCAACGGCGGCACCCTCCCCGCCGAGGTTGCCACGATCATGGACGACCTGCCGCAGAACAAGCTTGCCCCTCTCGGCGGACACTTCCACAACGACTGTGGAACCGCCGTGGCGAACTCCCTCACCGCAGTGGACCACGGCGCGGCTCAGATCCAGGGGACGATCAACGGTTGGGGCGAGCGCTGCGGCAACGCCAACCTCTGCGTCTTCGTGCCCAACGCGGTGATCAAGAAAGGCTACCGCCCCGCCGTCGCGGAGCACCTCCACCGTCTGACGGAGCTCTCCCGCTTCGTCGCAGAGAAGGCCAACATCATCCCGGACCGTCGACAGCCGTACGTGGGCGACGCAGCCTTCAGCCACAAGGCGGGACAGCACGCCGATGTCGTAGCGAAGGCTGCACATCTCATGGAGCACACCGACAGCGCCCTGGTCGGCAACACCAGACGCATCCTGCTCTCGGAGTTGGCCGGCAAGTCCACGGTGGTGAACCATCTGCAGCGATACGGTGAGTTCTCCAAGAACTCCCCGGAGGTTGCCGCGCTCATCGAGCAACTCAAGGAGCGTGAGAACCTGGGATACGAGTACGAGGCGGCGGAAGCGTCCTTCGACCTCCTCATGCGGCGCGCCATCGGACGTTACGTTCCGCTCATGGACCTGAAGAACTACCACCTCGAGTCGTACAAGACCTGGGAAGCGCCCTCCAAGACGGTTGCCCGAATCTTCATGCGGTCGAAAGGACACGACATGATGGGCGCTGCCGTCGGTGTCGGGCCGGTCGAGACCCTGGACGCCGCGTTCCGCGACGCCATGGAGCCGCACTATCCCTTCATCTCCCGGATCTCTCTCACGGACTACCGCGTGCGGGTTCTCAACCCGGAGAGCGCCACCGCGGCGAAGGTGCGCGTCTTCATTACCTCGACGGACCACACCAGGTCGTGGGACACCGTGGGCGTACATGAGAACATCGTGGAGGCCTCCTGGGAGGCGCTGGTAGAGAGCATGGAGTACTACTACAACAACTACGTGCTGGATCTGGACAACGGGGAAACGGGAGACACGCTACCCGACGCCCACCCCGGGTCGGTCGAGCCTGCGGCAACCCGGACGTGACCCGTCGTTCCGGGCGGCCCGCGGCTCGTTCCGGGCGGCCCGCCGCGCCGGCAGAGAACACGCATGAACGACAAAGAAAAAGGGGCTGTCCAACCGTGTTGAACAGCCCCTTTCCTGCGGTTAGCCCCTAGGGGAATCGAACCCCTCTTTGAAGACTGAGAATCTTCCGTCCTAGCCGATAGACGAAGGGGCCACAGTGAGCTTCCCGGGGAGGACTTGAACCCCCACAAGCAGATCCAGAATCTGCTGTGCTACCATTACACCACCGGGAACCGTCGTTGTGCAGCCGTTAAGCTACTAGGTTTACCCACACCTGTCAACACTCTGACGGCCGCCTCGACGCGAGCGTCATGACTCCATGAAGGCGACGTCGGCCCGTCACTCGCCGGCGTAATCGATCAGCGTGTGGACCTCGTATCCGTCGAGGAGGCGCCCATAGTTGAGAAAGGGAAGACCGATGACCGCGAAGATCCCGACCACTTCCGCGCCCGCCTCGGTGATGATGTCCGCCGTGGCCCGGAGCGTTCCCCCCGTGGCAATCAGGTCGTCCACAATGACAATGCGGTTCCCGGGCTGCACGTCCTCTTTGTGGACCTCGACGATGTCCTTTCCGTACTCGAGCTCAAACTCCTTCTGGTAGGTCTCTCCCGGGAGCTTGCCGTTCTTCCGCACCAGAATCAACGGACGCTTGAGCTTGTACGCCAGGGGCGAGGCAAAGACAAAACCCCGCGCATCAATCGCGGCGAACGCATCTATCTCCCGGTCACGATACTGGTGCTCCGCCTGATCAATGCAGTAGGAGAACGCAGCAGGATCCATGAGCACGCCGGTGATGTCGTAGAAGAGCACCCCGGGTTTCGGAAAGTCCGGCACCTTGCGGATTACGAGATCGAGATCCACTGACTCACTCATGGAGGCAACGCTACCGGCTTCCACCGGAGGTGTCAATCTTGAAAATGCCCGACCCATCATCTACCATGCAGCAGCTATGACAACCGTGATCCCCATCGCCAGCGGCAAAGGCGGAGTCGGCAAAACGATCATCTCCGCAAACCTCGGGATATTGCTGGCGAAAGCCGGGAAGGCGGTGGTTCTGGTCGATCTCGATCTGGGCGCCTCCAATCTTCACACCTGTCTCGGCGTCAAGAACACAAACCTCGGGATCGGCAATTACGTGTACAAGCAGGCGGAGAGCCTCGAGTCCCTTCTCGTGCCGACCGATTTCGGCAGACTCTATCTGATTCCCGGGGACTCGTTGCTGCCCGGAACGGCAAACCTCCCCTTCTTTCGGAAGCGGCGAATCGTGAAGGAGCTCTCGGAGCTCGTGGCGGACTTCGTGATTCTCGACCTGGGTGCCGGCTCCAACTACAACACCGTCGATTTCTTCCTGACCTCGCTGACGGGCATTGTCGTGGTGACGCCGGAGACGACATCCATCCTGAACGCGTACTCCTTCATCAAGACCGCCCTCTTCCGGATGCTCCATCGGAGCTTCCCCGCGAAGAGCGACGAGCGCAAGCTCATTCAGGAGTTCAGCGCCGGCCGGCTGGAGGGAGACGACACGAGCATCGGAAATCTGGTGGAACGCCTCGGTACCATCTCCCGGGGCTCCGGCGCACACGCCCGGGAGAAGCTGGACAGCTTCATGCCCCGGGTGATCGTCAACATGGGTAGACAACAACACGACCTGGAGCTCGGCGCCCGGCTCCGACGGGTGGTCCGGCGCAACCTCGGTACCGACATCGAGTACATTGGATTCGTGGCACACGATGACAACGTCGGCCTCTCAGTCGCGCGGCGCCACCCCTACGCCGACATGGCCCCGGAATCTCCCTTCGCACGCACCCTCGGCGGTACCGCAAAGCGGCTGATCAACACCCCGGTGCCGCAAACCCCGCAACTCTTTGAGGACGATGAGGACCTCGCCGAGATAGCCGAGGAAATGGTGACGAAGTAGGGAGAGTCGGCGCTTAGGGATACGGCCGCCGGAACCCGCTGACCCTGGGGAGCACATCGAGATTCAGCTCGGCCGCTCCCTCGGTGCGGAGCACATGGTAGCCGAGCCCCGCGACCATTGCGGCGTTGTCCGTGCAGAGCTCCCGCGACGGAATGGACACCTCCAGCTCTTCATGGTCGGCCAGGGCGTCCCGAAGGTAGGTATTTGCCGCAACCCCGCCGCCGACGGCGACGCGGCGAATCCCCGTGTCCCGCGAGGCCAGGACCAGGCGATCCACGATCATGTCGATAGCCGCCCGCTCGAAGCTCGCGGCAAGATTCTCAGGGGTCTTCTCGTAGTCGCGGTTCCAGAACTGGTCGAGCTGGTTGACGACCGCGGTCTTGAGGCCGGAGTAGGAGACGTCGTATCGGTGGTCGC
>CAZZIE010000002.1:50565-56718 GCA_964654185.1 uncultured Spirochaetaceae bacterium
TTGTGAAGACGCGCCGCGGGAAAGCGAAACGCCCGAGGATCTCCCTTCCGGGCAAGTCGGTCAATGGTCACGCCCCCGGGATAGCCGAGGCCGTGGAACTTCGCCACCTTGTCGAAGGCCTCTCCGCAGGCGTCGTCGATCGTGGTGCCCAGGATCTCCGCCTCCAGAGGACTGCGAACCACTGCAATGAGGGTGTGGCCGCCGGAGACGACGAGGCCGAGGTAGGGGTATGCTACCGGCTCCTCGAGCTGCACCGCATGGAGATGGGAGAGGATGTGATCCACCCCGGCGAAGGGGACGTCAAGGGACATGCTCAGCCCCTTGGCGAAGCTGAGACCCACGACCAGTGAGCCGGCAAGACCAGGCCGGTTGGTGACCGCGACAGCATCGACCTGTGAAGAGGAGATACCTGCCTCCGCAAGACTCTCCCGGTAGACCGGCAGCACCAGCTCGACGTGCATGCGCGATGCGAGCTCCGGCACCACACCGTCGAAGGGTGCGTGGGCGTTTACCTGAGATGCTACGGTGTTGGAGAGAATCTCGGAGCCGTCACGAACGACGGCTACGGCGCACTCGTCGCAGGAGCTCTCAATCCCACAAATCGTCATCCTGCGGTCCAAGAACCAGATCAGAGAGATGGTGTAGGTCGAAGCCCTCATCGCGGATGAAGGGGTACATCTCCTCGAGCACCTCCGCGACCTCGGTCACCATGACGTGACCAATGAGCACGGCGTGGCCCCGCTGACGGGCAACGTCCATGCCCTGTTCGACGGCCTGTCGGATGTAGTCTCGGTTGGGCTCGTTGTCCAAAAACACATGTCGCTCCGCGAATGATACTGAATGCTTCTCGGCAATCGCCTTCCCGACAGTCCGCGCGGTGGTGCGGCTGTCGAGGAAGAACAGATCCTTCCCGCCAAGATAACGCAACACGGTGTCCATCGTCTTCTCATCGGCGGTGACTTTCGATCCCATGTGGTTGTTCACGCCAATGACGCCGGGAAGACTCTGCAGGTTTTCCGCCAGGCGCTTCTCGATTTCCGTCCCATCGAAGGAGGTGAGGATGGCGCCGGCTCCGGGGTCCATCCCGTTCTCCGCCTCCATGGGCTGGTGCAGGATGATCTCGTGCCCCGCCCGGGCAATGCGCCGAGCCGCCTCCGTCGAATGGGGGCGCTGCGGGAGCACGGCATAGGTGATCGGCACGCCAAGCTCCAGGAAAGCGTCGAGTTGTTCGAGGCTGTTGCCCACATCGTCAATGACCACGTAGAGGGGGATCGGCTTGTCCGGGGGCGGTTCCTTCTCCCCTGCAAGAGGTCTGTCTCCTCTCGGGGGCTTCTCCCCATCCAGGGGCTTGTCCCCGCCCGGCTCGGCATCCTCCGCCGCTCGACCTCCCGGCAGCCCGCGCACCCCCGTGCCGCGCTGGTCACCGCCGGCGGCCACCGTGTCGGCATCCTCCCCTTCAGGGTAGCGCTCGGAGGGCTCACGCCCCTCATCCGCCTCGGACGCCCGACGGCCGTCCCCGGCCGAGTCCTCCTGCGTTACCGCTTCCCCGGCGCCGCTGCCGGCCGCGTTCAACCCGATCAGCAGCCCGACCACCGCGCCGACGACGAAGGTAATCGATACCGCAACCGCCAGAATGCGCAGGACCCGCCCGTCGAAGGGCAGCCACCCGCGCCCGGGCGCACCGCCGCCGGACGTGCCGCCGCGTCCCGAGTCTCCGCCCGAGCCCAATCCGCCGCCCGATCGGCTCCCGGCGCCCCTGCCCGTCGCCGCGCGCTTTCGCGCGGATGGCCCGCCGGTCGCCCGGCCGCCCTTCGCGCCGCCGCCCTTGCCCGCACCGGACTTGCCGGCGGCGCCGGACTTACCGTCGCGCGGTTTGCCCGCACCGGACTTCCCGCCTTTACTGGAGGAACGACTGGTCCTGGAAGAGGATGTGGAGGATCGCGATCTCTTTTGCGCCACTGGTGCTCCGTTGTATCGCGAAGCTATCGAGGGGGCCGGCGCACGTCAACCGGAGGGACGTGAGCATCGACCCAGATTCTCAATCCATCACGTACTCACGAAGCACATCGGCCTCCTGGCGCAATCTCTTGAGGGCGCGGATCTCAATCTGGCGCACCGTTTCCGGCGAGATGCCCATCTCCTCGCTGATGCTCTTCAGGGTGTGCTTCTTGCCGCCCTTGAAGGCGAAGCGATAGAGCAGGATCTGCCGCTCCCGGTCCTTGAGGCGCTCGAGAAAGCGCAGGGTCTCTTCCCGCATGGAGTCCTTCAGCAGGACCGCGTCGGGGGAGTAGGAGTAGTCCTCGAAGACGTCGTGGAAGGTGCCACTGTCCTCGTCATTTATCTCACTGTCCAGAGATACCATGGTGTTCGCCAGGCCGCAGATCTTCTCGACCTCGCCGGCGTCCAGCCCGACTTCAGCGCCGATTTCCTTTGTCGTCGGCTCGCGCATGAGGGTCTGACTCAGCACCGTCTGGGCGCGCTGAATCTTGCGGAGGGCGTTCTCCTTGCGATGCGGAAGCCGAATGGGACGGCGCTTGTTGCTGAGGGCGCGGCTGATGGCCTGCTTGATCCACCAGGAGGCGTAGGTACTGAACCGCACGTTCTTCCGGTAGTCGTACTTGGACGCCGCGCGGATGAGCCCCAGGTTTCCCTCCTGCACCAGATCGAGGAGCGCTACATCGGTGGTCAGGAAGCCTTTGGCAATCTTCACGACCAGGCGGAGGTTCGCCTCAATGAGGCGGCGCTTCGCCTCCTCATCGCCGCGCTGAATGCGCTTCGAGAGGTCGATTTCCTCCTCAAAGCTCAAGAGCGGGGTCTTCTTGATCTGATCGAAGTACGCTTGAAGTGTTTCGTTGTGATACTGTCCATCATGCTTAGCCATACGCCACTCCTCTGCTAATACTTAAGCAATCGGCGTGCCAAGCGGCCGGACAGAAACCCGCGTAGCTAATTAGTTATCTTGTAACGACTTGTGAATTGGCTTCTTGAGTAGGGTCTGCTGCGACCCGAAAACTGTATTGTTTTTTGTACAATGACGGGTATACGCGTTCACAAAACGCTACGGTATTGGTCGACAATCATGTCGGCGATCCCCAGATCGCCCTGCTTTGCAATCGTTGCGGCGTACTCCTGATAGAGCATGTCCTCGAAGTACTCCTCCGCCATACCCCCATCAAAGAGCCGCGCTTCCTTATTGAGTGTATCACGCATGGACGAAAGCATCTGCTCCACGAAGAGCGCTTCGAACTGGGAAGCGACGTCCTTCAGCTCCTCCAGATTCTCACTGCCCTCCAGATTCCGGGCCAGACCTGCTGCAGAATTTGTTGACGATGCCGACGGACCGCCTTCGCGCCCTGCCGCCCGTTGCGCCCGGGCCGCCGCATCCTCGAGCCGGGAGGCGCTCAGAGCGTCCCGCGCCTGGGTGAGGTTCAACTGGTTGAAGCTGCCGATGCTACTCAGGTCCACGACGTCTCCCTACTATCGCTTCAGGTTGTTGGCAATGCCGAGCATGGTATCGCTGGTCTGGATGGCCTTGGAGCTCATCTCGTAGGCTCGCTGCGCCACGATCATGTTCACCATTTCATCCACGACCTGCACGTTCGACTCCTCGACGAACTTGTGCAGAGTCTCGCCCATGCCGTCGAAGCCCGGGCGTCCCCCAATGGCGTCCCCGGAGGCGGCGGTAACGGTGAAGAGGTTCTCCCCGATCGCGCGGAGCCCGGCAGGGTTCACGAAGCGGTAGAGCTGAAGCTGCCCCACCTCGATGGGCTCATCCTGCTCGGGAACCCGCACCGTAATGCGGCCGTCGTTGGAGACGTTCACGCTCTCACGAATGAAGCCGTCCGGAAGGGTGACCTCCGGCAGGAGGCGGTAGCCGTTGGCGGTGACGAACTGTCCGTTGGAATCGATCTTGAAGGTTCCGTCCCGGGTGTAGGCGAGCTGCCCGTCGTAACGGAGCACCCGAAAGAAGCCCTCCCCGTTGATCGCCAGGTCGCCGACCTTGCCGGTCTCCCGAACCGATCCCTGGGTGAAGATTTTCTGCGTCGCCGCGACCCGGGTGCCATGACCGACCTGCTCGCCCACGGGGACGAGGGTCTCCTCCGTCGCGGGGGTGCCGGCGGTACGCTGGGTCTGGTAGAGGAGATCCTCGAAATCCGGGCGGTTCTTCTTGAAGCCGACGGTGTTCACGTTGGACAGGTTGTTGGATATCGTATCGATGCTGAACTGCTGCCCGTTCATGCCGGAGGCAGCGCTGTACAAGGACCTGATCATGCTGGTCTAACTCCTCTTCCAATCATCGGCCTGTCGGCATCCCACGCTTAGCCGGCGGCGGCCGGCGCCCTGGGCCGCCGCTAGAGCCGAAGCGCCCGATTCAGCAGCAGGCCGGTGCTCTCGTCCTCGGCGCGAATGACCCGCTGGTTCGCCTCGTAGGCGCGGTTGACCTGGATCATCTCGACCATTTCGGACACCGGGTTCACGTTGGAGACCTCCAGGAAGCCCTGCTCCACCTGCGGTCGGTTCAGACCGTTGAGCGCCTGTGCCTCCCCGGATTCCCAGGTGCTTCGCCAGAAGCTGGAGCCCTGCTTCTCCAGATAGCGAGGATTGCGGACACTCACGATCCGGAGCCGGTCGACCAGGCTGGTCTCCTCCCACTCGTTCTCGTTCTCGCCGACCAGCCGACCCGGCTGGTCCGCGTATACATCGTTCTGGAAAACATTGCCTTCCTTGTCGATGCGGAAGTTGTTCTCCTTGATCCGAATGGGCCCGTTCTCGCCGAGCACCGGAAAGCCGTCTTTCGTGACGAGCATCCCCTCCGGTCCGAGGTGAAAACTGCCGTTCCGGGTATAGCGCTCACCGTTGGGCGTCTGCACGGCAAAGAAGCCGTCGCCGCCGAGGGCCAGATCGAAGGGATTGGACGTCTCCTCCATGGAACCCTGCTCGAAGACGGTGTAGACCTCGTTCTGGGCGACGCCCGTTCCCAGGCGCCCGACCACCGGGGCCGTATCAACTGAACCGATCGCCTCACCCCGAATGGGGATCCGCATTACGCCGTCGTCGTTGAAACGGCGCAGGAGCAGCTCCGGGAAGGCCTTCTGAACGGACAGGTCCCGCTTGTACCCGTGGGTATCCACGTTGGCCAGATTGTTCGAGATTGCGTTGAGCTTGTGCTGCTGTGCGGCCATGCCGCTCGCGCCGGTATATAGCCCGCGTATCACGGTTCCTCCTCGTGTCTACGTCAATTATCGGTGCGGCGTTCCGGAGCTTTACGGGAGATACGCGGACGATCGGGGCTGCGCGTAGGCGCGGGGCTTGCCGCCGGGGGAGCACCTTCGCTATACTCTGCGGCACAACAGGGTCCGCAGGGTCGACGGCGCAGACGCGCCGACACCGCGTACCCGCGTGTACCCGACTGTAACCGTGCCAGGATAGCTCAGTGGTAGAGCAGCTCACTCGTAATGAGCAGGTCGTCGGTTCGAATCCGACTTCTGGCTTTTCCACACCATTCTCAACACCACATCCGGCTGAGCGCAACCGCCGGGACGGCCCTTAAACATGGGTCCGAGCCCCGTCCCCCTCGCCCGCCGCCCGGACTCCCGCGCTTGCGAACCGCGCCGCTTCTGCGCTACAAAGTTCTCGCACCATGAAGAAACTCTTCTTTCGTGCGCTTGCAGTGTACCGGCGAGTTTCCCTGTTGCTCATTCGCGCCTCCGGGCGCACGCCCGGGGAACATCATGCAGCGCGGGTGGTCTCCGGACGCACCTGGGACGACTTCTGTGACGAGCTGAAGGCGGCCGGCGCCGCCATTGGCATGAGCGGGACGGCGAAGGACCCGCGCTCCCAGGCGGAGGGCTACCGCTATCTGTCCCGGCTCCTCCGGGGCGGGCTGGAGGCCTTCCTCGAGTTCGGCGATCCCGCGCATCCGGAGCTTCGCCGCACCGTCCACGAGACGGTGAAGATCGGTGCCGACAATCCCGACAACGCCTACTACAACGCCGCGATCTCCGGCGATCACTCCTACCGTATCCGGGGCACCCGCGGCACCGTGCGGCGGCTGAGCTTCCACACGCAGCGCGGCAGCTACGGCACCACCGGTGGGCTCCAGCCCGCCGGCAAGATCTCCGCCGACGAGCTCACCCTGGACGAGGAAGGCCG
>CAZZIE010000002.1:56818-96017 GCA_964654185.1 uncultured Spirochaetaceae bacterium
CGGACACGACCCTCTTCATGGTGCGGCAGACCTTCGGAGACCGGGACACCGAAACGCCGGCGGAGGTGCACATTGAGCGCCTCGGAGAGGCGCCGCCTCCGCAACCGCTGACGCCGGAGCGCCTGGACAGTGCTCTGACCCAGGTGGCAGCCTTCGTCGCGGGCACATCGACGGTCTTCACCCGGTGGGCCCTGGGCTTCAAGAAGCACGCGAACGAGCTGCCGGAGTTCGACGAGAGGACCTCCACCAACGCCGGCGGCGATCCCACCATCACCTACTACCACAGCTACTGGCGCCTGAAACCCGGCGAGGCTCTCGTCATCGACACGCCGATCCCCGCCTGCGATATGTGGAACTTCCAGCTCAACAACTTCTGGATGGAGTCCCTGGACTACCGATATCACCGCATCCACACAAATCAGGACACGGCCACCCTGAACGACGACGGCACCGTGACGATCGTGGTAGCCGCCGAGGATCCCGATCACCCGAACTGGCTCACCACCACGGGCCTTCGCGCCGGAACCATGTGCTTCCGCTGGATCAGGGCGCAGGAAGAGCCGCCGCCGCCGCGGACACGGGTCGCTACAATTGCCGGGTTGCGCAGCGGCGCGGAAAACGGGCGGCCCCGATGAGTCGCCGTCGAACAAGTTTCCCCGAGTCGGGACGCATTCCCCCGGCCATTCGCGCGGTCAACGCAGCCCTGGGCGTGGTCGACGGCACGATTGCGGGCACCCTGAGCGTCGACCGCCTCCTGGCAGACGCCCGCAGCCGCACCGGCCTCGACGACTTCGGGCCCGGCGACATTGAAACGCCCCTCTCCATACTCCTGGATTCGGTCCATCGGGAAGCGAAGCTCCACCCCCTCGGCTACCTGGTCATCCGGTCGCGCCTCCTCGGTGTCCTGGAGAATCGCCTGCGCACGGCGTACTGGCTGCATCGCCATCCGGAGATCTTAGAGAGCGATGTCAACACGCCCATCGTCATTACCGGGCTGCAACGCACCGGCACCACGCTCCTGCAGCGATTGCTGGCGGCAGATCCCGAGATCCGCTCGCTTTCATCCTGGGAGGGCCTGAACCCGGCGCCCCGGACACCCCGGGAGGCGAGCGGCGACGACGGGGACCCGGTCGGCGGCGCAACCGCACGTCCAGGCCAGGACGACTACTCCTGGATCGCCACCGCCGATGATGCCCGGGTGCGCGCGGCGCATCGGGCGCAGCGCGCCCTGAAACTCCTGGCGCCGGAGTTCTTCATTATCCATCCGGTGGAGTACAACGGGCCTGAGGAGGAGGTGCTCCTCCTGGACAGCTCCTTCATCAGCACCGTCCCGGAGGCGCTGATGCACGTACCCTCCTTCTCCCGGTGGCTGGAGCAGCAGGACCAGAGCCCCGCCTACGAGCGCCTGGGAATGCTTCTGAAGCTGCTGCAGTGGCAGCAGGAGCGACCCTACTGGGTCCTCAAGAGCCCGCATCATATGGAGTGGCCTGAGTACCTGACCTCGTTCCTGCCACACCCGCGTATCATCATGCTCCACCGGGACCCGGTGGTCGCCACGAGCTCCTTCTACAGCATGGTGTGGCACAGTAACCGCCTGCTCTCGGCGGAGACCTCAGCGCAGGCGCTCGCCCGGCACTGGTTCGCCAAGCAGCAGCGCATGATCCGCAAGATGATGGATTTTCGTGACGGCGCCGCCGGCCGGCCGGCCGGCGGCGGCCGCGCGGGGAACGCAGACCGCCGAGGGATGGCCGCCGAGCGGAGTCCGTCGGCATCGACCCATGAGATCCTGGACGTCTCCTACTACGATCTGGTTGCCGATCCCATTCGCCAGGTGCAACGCATCTACGCGCGCTTCGGCCTTGCCTTCACCGAGGAGAAGCGTACGCGGATGGAAGAGGTGCTGCGCCACCACCGGCGAGACAAGTACGGCGTGCACCGCTACCACCCGGAGAGCTTCGGCATCTCCCGGGAGGAGCTGGACGCAGCCTTTGCGGAGTATCGCGATCGTTTCGACATTCCGAGGGAGGATCACGAATGAGCGGCGAAGGAGGGGCGGCAGGCCGCGGCGGCCGATACGGCGGGGCGTTCTCCTCAGTGGTCTCGGGAATAGGGGATCTCTTCACAGCGCGACGTGCAGAGCCGCTGCTGCGTAAGGAGGACCGAATCGACGGCAGGAGCTGCCTGGTCACCGGCGCAAGCTCGGGCCTGGGGTTTGCCGTCGCCTGCGAGCTGGTTCGGCGCGGCGGGCGCGTGATCGTCGCCTCCCGGACGGCGGGGACGGAGCTCGTCGAGCGGATCCGCGGGGCCGTCGGAGACACCGGCGCTGGAGTCGGGGGCGGCGGCAGGACGACCGGCGCGGTGGCTGCTGCGGGTCCTGCGGGAGCCCACACGGCGAGTGCCGGCAGTGTCCAGGCGGAACCTCTGGATCTCGGCAGATTCGAGTCGGTAGTCGACTTCGTCGGCCGCCTGCAGGAGCAGGAGATCAGGCTGGACATTGCCGTTTTCAACGCAGGCGTCGTCGCGGCGCAGTCCCGAGAGACACCGGACGGCTTCGATGAGATGCTGCAGGTGAACTTCCTGGGGAAGTATCTCCTCGTGCGGAAGCTCCTCGAAGGCGGAGTGATCGCCGGAGACGCCGACCCGGGGGGAGGCGCACAGTCGCGTGGACTGGGCGAGTCCGGCGGCAGCGGGGCCGGGGGTGGCGCCCGGGGTGACGCCCGGCCGCGGCTGGTCTTCGTCTCTTCGGAAGCGCACCGGAGCAGCCCGGATATCGATCCGGAGAATCCGGTGGGGGTAGAACCCTACGGCATGAGCGGGTCCATGCGTTACTACGGCTACTCGAAGCTGCTCCTGACCACCTTCACCGAGGAGCTCGAACGTCGCCTCAATCACCGGGATGGCGACCGCACCGACGGCGTGGGGCCCGCTGCCTCCGTCCTCACCCTCTGCCCCGGGGCCATGAACACCGGCATTGCCCGGGAGGCGCCGGCGATCTTCCAGCCCCTCCTCAGAGGGGTGTTCAACCTCTTCTTCCGGTCACCCGAGGCGGCGGCGGAGCCGGTAGTCTACCTGGCGGTCTCCCCGGAGATCGAGGGTCGCACGGGAGTCTACCTCCACCTCACGACTCCGAAGGAAAAGGATCTGCGGGCACTCGATCCCGAGACGGGCGCGCGGCTGTGGCGGCAGAGTGCGCAGCTCCTTCGGCACTACTTTGCACAATCGTCTCCCGAGTGAGATAGGTCTCGATCCGCCTGAGGTCAATGAAGCCCAGTATGTCCACCAGAATGGTGAGCATGTTCCAGACGATCGCCGGGAACTTCCCGTAGAAGCGGAACGGGTTCAGAAGATCCTCCCGGCGCCGGAAGTGCTCCTCCACAATGCCGTCGAAGGGCGCGGAATCGCCGCGGCCGAGGCGGGCGCCGGAGGGAGTGTCGCCGTCGCCCGAACCCACCGCGCCGCGGGCGGGGCCGGCGGCGCCGGCGGCCCTGCGGACGTCCGGATCCGCCACCTGTTCCACGACGTTCCGATTGTAGTGCCACAAGGGGTGGAGGCGCAGAGAGAGTCCGGTGTGGCCGACGTGCCACCGGTGATTGAACTTTGCATAGTCCAGGCGCGGAGGGCGATGGAAGAACGTGAGCAGACACACGCCCGGAGTCTGCGCGCCGTCCGGCCAATCCCGGTCGTACCGTACCGGCAGCGCTTCGTCCGCGCGATAGATGCCGGAGAAGCCGGGCAGGTCCGGGGCGCCCGCTTCCAGAAGGAGCCGACGGGCAACGATGGCGCCGGCGGCACCGCCATCTACGTAGTCGTTTGCCGCGATTCGCGCGCCGGCGCCGCCCCCGGCGGCGGCTTCGCCGGAGCCAACCTTCACGGAGACGCACCCCGCCGGGCCGTTCCGGAGGGGAAGCATGGATCGCGGCGCCGGCCCGACCGTGTGAGTGAACCAGACATCCGTCACGGCGTCGTGGTCTGCAATGGCGTGTGCGAAGCGGCGCATGTGGGATGCAAGCTCTTCATGCGACGGCGCGGGATGCGACAGGCCGGAATGTGAGGTGCCCGGTTGTGAGGTGGAGCGCCCCGGTCGCAACACGACGATGTACTTCTCCATTGGTCTTCCCCTCGAAACAGTGCGCACCCTACACTACCAGCAGGACGCAGCATGATGAAACAGCAACGAGTGTGTATTACCGGCGGTTCCGGATTTCTGGGAACCCATCTGGTCCGAGAGATCACAGACAAGGATTCACCCATCTCCGTTTCGGAGATCGTCGTGTACGACCTGGCGCCTCCGCCGGTAGCGATCGCCGGGAGGGTCCGTCACGTCTCCGGGGACATCCGTGACCGCACCGCGCTCGGCCGCGCGCTGGAGGGCGTCGACATCGTCTTCCACATGGCTGCCATTGTCGACTGGGGAACCAGGAGTCCCACGGAGGTTCGCGGCGTGAACGTTGAGGGAACGGAAGCGGTGGTGGAGGCGGCCCGCCACGCCGGCGTGAAGGTGCTCATTCTCACGAGCTCCCTGGATGCCACCTTTTCAGGAAGAGAGCAGGTCGATGTCGACGAGTCGCTCTCCTACCCTGCGCGCCACCCCAACATGTACTGCCGCAGCAAGATGGAGGCGGAGCTGGTGGTCAACGCCGCCCACGGGGACGACCTGCAGACCTGCTCACTGCGGCCCGCGGACATCTACGGGCCCGCCGATCCCTACCACATGCCGCCGCTGATCGAGATGGCCGAGAACGGGTTCTACGTTCGGATCGGCGACGGCAGCGCCCTGAGTCAGCACTGCTACGTCGGGAACGTGGCGGTGGCGCATCTGCAGGCGGCGCGCGCCTTTCTGGATGGCCGCAACGACCACGGCGGGCGCTCCTACTTCATTACCGACGGACCGCCGGCAAACTTCTTCACGTTCTTCGATCGCATGGTGAGCGAGGCGGGCTACACGATCCGGCCGCGGAACCTTCGGATCCCCTTCGCCCTCTTCTACGCAATGGGTGCCCTCGTCGAGCTCGTCACGCTGCCGGTCCGCCCCGTCCTGAAGCGTGCCCCCCGGGTCAGTCGATTCGCCGCCGTCTACACCTGCACGACCTACACCTTCCGGGCGGACCGCGCCGCCGCGGACTTCGGCTTCACCCCGAAGTATGACGAAGAGAGTGCGGTTGCGGAGACGATTGCGTACTATCGGCGCGGAAAGCCGGTATCGGCTACTGCGATCGGCGGGAGTTCACGAGGCGGGAGAGCTCGTTGATGTTCTTCACCACAATGCGGTCGGGAAAGATCTCGAGTCGCCGCTGCGATGCAAGGTGGTTCAGGACCTGACGGCTCTTCTCCGAGGAGATCCCCGCCCAGTGGGCAATGTCGTCCTGATTCACGTTGAAGACGCGCTCGTCGCTCTCGTCTTCGGGCTGTTCCTGCATCTCGTTAAGCATGAGAAACACGTCTGCGACACGCGCCTGCTCGTCCTCGAGAGTGAGAATCATGATGCGTCGCCGCTGGTCGTAGATGCGCTTCGTGAAGAGGCGCAGGAGCTTCAGTGCAATCTGCGGCTGGCCGGTGAGCAGAATCTCGAAGTTTGCCCGATTGAACTGCAGCGCCTTCACCGGATCAATCGCAATGGCGCTCCCGGAGCGCGGAGCCTCTTCCAGAATGGCCATCTCACCGAAGATCTCACCCGGGTGCAGAATGTCGATTGTCTTCTCGATGTCTCCCATGATCTTGGTGATCTGCACCCGCCCCTGCTGGATGAGATAGAAAGAATCTCCCGGCTCATACTCGAGGAAGATAATGTCACCCTTCTGAAAGGTGACTGCAAAACGTTCGAAAGCCTGTCCGCTCAGTTCCATGCATCAGTCCTCTAGCGATCGCAACGCTTTGTTGACCTTCCGCTTGAGCCCCTCCTCTACCTGCGGCATCGACAAGATCTTATTGTAGAAGCTTCTTGCACGAGTGGCATCTTCTTTCTGCTGATAGCTCTGCCCGATGTAGAAAAGCGCCTCCGGCAGCTCATTGAGCTTGGGATACTTCTGAATCATGCTGGTGAAGTGCTTGATGGCCGAGTCATAGCGCTCGAGGCCGTAGAGAGACCGACCCATTTCGAAGAGCGCCTTGAGAGTGTACTCCTGGTCGGACGACGTCTTGGCGATCTCCTGAAACATCCCGAGGGCCTTCTCATAGTCCTGCTGGCTGTAGACGCTGACCGCCTCGTAGTACTGCTTCGCGGCGTCGGAGAGTTGTCGTCCCTGCTGGGGCTTCGTGGCCTGCTTCGTCTCCCCGGATGATTCCAGCCCCGGCACGGCGGGCCCCTTCCCCTGACCGTACTTCTGCGCGTAGACCTCCGCCGTCTGGGAGAGCTCGCGAGCTTTCTCTGCAAACCGGCCGGAAGGATAGTGTTCCAGATACTTGTTGAACGCGTACAGGGCGTGCGCGTAGTGCTTCTTTTTGAGGTAGTACTCGCCGTTTTGGAAGAGGCCGACCTCCGGATCCGCCTGCTCTTCTTCCGCCAGAAGGTTGCGGACCTTCGCGTGAAGACGCCGCAGCTGGTTGGAGAAGACCTTGAGCATCTTCATGATGATGCGGGTGTTCTGACTCGCCAGCTGCTCGAACTCCGGCACGGTAAACATGATCACCGACGCGTCCGAGAGGACTACGGCATTTTCTTCCCGGGGATACTTGCCCAGAGCCGACTTCACGCCGAAGAACTCGCCGGTCTGGATGTAGTCGTGGATCTCCTGACCTGTTTCTACATCCGTCGAGGTCAGACTGACCCGGCCCGTCTTGAGGATGTATACGCGGTCCCCTACGTCGCCCTTGAAGTAGATCACGGAGTTGGTCTTATACTGCATTGCTTTGGGCACCGTGTATTCTCCCGCGTAGACTCTAACCAACACCCCCTATAAAATCAAGCTGAGCAATTTCTTGGAAAGTAGTTCCATGATGAAAGAAGCCCCTCCGTGATCGATCTTCATACCCACTCGACCGCCTCCGACGGGGCCCTGGAGCCCGCCGCCCTGGTACAGTTGGCCGCAGCGGGCGGCCTGGACGCTATAGCCCTTACCGATCACGACACCACCGCAGGCTGCCCCGAGGCCGCGGAGGCTGCCCTGGAGCGGCAACGCACGGATGGCGGCGGTCCGTTGCGCTTCATACCCGGCATTGAGCTGGAAGCGGCCTATCCCCGTTTCGGGACCTGCCACCTCGTGGGACTGGATATAAATGTCGACTCCCCGGAGCTGGTGGAGCTGGTCGCCCAAGCGGAGCAGGAGCGTCTGAACCGCAACATGGTGCTGGTCTCACAGCTTCGGAGCTCCGGCATCTCCATTGACTCCCGGGAGCTCCCCGGCGGTCTTGCCCGGGCCGGTCGCCTCCACTTTGCCCAGGAGCTCATTCGCCGTGGGATCGTATCCACCGTGAAGGAGGCGTTCACGCGCTTTCTCGGGCCCACCGCAGATACATACGCCGCCCGGAGCGCACCCAGCGTTGCCCGGTGCCTTCGGGCCATTTACGCGGCAGGTGGCGTTCCCGTACTCGCCCACCCGACGACGCTCCACCTCTCATGGTCGAGACTGGAGGAACAGCTCCGGGAGTGGCGTCCCCTGGGGCTTCAGGCAATCGAGGCCTACTATCCCGGCGCCTTTCGCCGCACCACCAACAAGCTGATCGCCCTGGCGGACCGGCTCGACCTGGCGTGTTCGGGTGGCTCCGACTTCCACGACGCGCAGCGGAGCCTGGGCTACGTCTTCGGCCGGGAGATTCCGAGCTCCCTCCTGGGTGTCCTTGCCCGGAAACCCGCATAAGGCCTCGGACCGTGCCGAGGAGGAAGGGCACACCGGGGCCGGAATCGTTGTCCGGAGACCGGAGTCGTTGTCCGGAGGCCGGTATCGCCGGGTAGGAGCCCGGCAGGAGCGGGGGACGAACGCTCACGATCCGTCCACATCGGTTCGATAATAGGTGAAGGAGGCCATGAAGGTACCGAAGCGCTGCGCCACTGTTGTTCTTGTCTCCCTGCTATGCGTCCTGAGCGCTCACCACGCCTCGGCGTATCCGCGGATCGAGGCGGCACGATACGGAGATCCCATCTATCGGCAGCAACAGGCGGGGATCGAGGAGTTCTACCGAGACGGAGCCGACGCCTCCTCCCTGATGGTGTACCGATACACGCCGCGCCGGGGGGCAAGCCTGATCGGCATTGCGGCGCAGTTCGGGTTACCATACAGCGCCCTGGCTTCCCTGAATCGTCTCGACAACAACGATCCGCTCCCCGACGAAATCCTGGTGCCGAGCATGCCGGGCCTCTTCGTTGCAACGGAACCGCGGAGCGACACCGAGGCGCTCGTTGCAGCGCGTCGGGCGGAGGCCATTACCGGTCGAACACCCGTCACGGTTGAAGTGGCGGGTCGGGCGGCACAGTTCGTGTTTCTACCGGGCCAGGACTTCGACCGGGTGGAGCGGCTCTCCTATCTGGGCATCCTTTTTCGGCGTCCGGTGCGAGACACCCGCATCAGCTCATTCTACGGGTACAGGCTAAGCCCCTTCACGGGTCGACAGAGCTTCCACTCCGGCGTCGACTTCGTCGCCCCCACCGGAACTGCGGTGCTCGCCGCGCGGGAAGGAGCCGTCATTGCCGTGGGCTACCATGCCGTGTACGGCCGCTACGTGCGCCTGCGCCACGAAGGGGGCTACGAAACCTTCTACGGCCATCTCGATGACGTCAACGTAGAGTTGAATCAGCAGATATCATCCGGTATGATGCTAGGCACTGTCGGGAATACGGGGCTGTCGACAGGGCCCCATTTGCATTTCGAGATCCGCCTGAACGGGACGTCTCGAGACCCCGTTCGGCATCTACCCGGTCTGGAGGAATGAGGATTCCGCATCTCAGCCGCCTCTTGATAGTGTTCTTCCTCGCTCTCGTGGCAAGTGCCGTGTACGCAGAGACCGTGCGGGGCTCTCTGGTAGGCGTCCTCGAAGTCGAAGACGAGGAAGGTACGGAGAGTGTCGAGTTTCGCCCCGAGGGGGTGGTGGGCGTACGCCTCTCCCCGGGCCTCCGATTTCTGGAGGGAGTCCAGCTGGAGATCTCCATCCCCCAGGCGGCACGGGAAGTGGCCGGCGGGTTGGGACTCTATGTCTACGCCGCTCCGACGGCGTCTCTGGACGGCACCACTGAGACCCGGGAGGGTCGGCGACTCTTTTTCCTTCCCCTTCCCGCTCGGAGTCGCGTCCTGATCCAGGTCCCCGTCTCGGAAGACCACGATTTCCGCCAGACCGCGGATGTCTACGTAGCATCTCCGGCCGGCCAGGACAGCTTTCCCCTGGTCGCGCAGATCGTGCCGGTCATGAAGGGCCTTCCCGGGCGGGCTGCGACGGCTCGTTTTGAGATTGCTGCCAAGCCGCTTATCCGGAACATCGGTGCGGTCCGGATCTTTCTGGTCCATCCCGACGGGACTCTCATCAGCGATCTGTCCGAATATGAGATTACGACAACCCTCGACGGGGATGCGGTTGAGCGCCTGGACTCGGAGTTCACCCTCCTCCCGGGCCTCCACCGGGTACAGGTCACTTCGGACACCTTCGAGAACGAGGGCCTGACCTTCGGGGTGGAACGGGGCAGGGTTACTGAATTGCGTATCGAGCTCCAGCGCCCGCGATCGACGGTGCGCGTTGAGGCACCGGAAGTCGCCGAGCTCTTCGTCGACGGCGAACGAATCGGTGAGGGACGCGGGTCGTTGACGCTCCCGCCGGGTGAGCATACTCTGCTGTTCCGCATGGGCGACTACACAGTGAGCCGAAAACTCGTAATCGAGCCCAAGCAGGACTACGAAATTTCGCTCACTCTTGATATACTAATAAGCGAGGACTAAAGGTCCTCGAACACATTGACGATAATAAGATTGTCGGTCACGCACTATAGTTCCCCTCCCAGTTGCTATATGCGACCGATGATCTTCGGGGCCGGTTCTGCAGGACCGGCCCCTCTTTTTTGTTTCCTTCCTGGTTCTCCTTCCTGGTTCCTGGTTATTCTGCTTCATTCCCCCTTTTGCCTTCTGACTGTGCCGCCTTCGTCTCCCCGGTGTGTCCGCCGCATCCCCACCGTGTGTGCCTCGTGTCCCCAACTGCAACCCGTGTGTGCCCCGCTTGTCTCGCCCTGCACAGATAATTCGTGACAATACTGTGAGTTGCACCAATCCCGGAACCTTGACAAAGAGCACCCGTGATGCGTAGTGTTCGCGTATGACAGACAGAACGCGTCGGCGGAGCGTGTGGTACGTTCTCTCCGGCCTCGCCGCAATGCTCGCCGTTGCAATCGGGATTGCAACAGGAGTAGCCATTGCGCAGATCCGGAACACCCCCGACATAGACATATACGGCCGGCAGGAATCCTCCCTGCCCTCGCAACTCCTGGACCGGGACGGAGAGGTCATAACGGAGTTCTTCTCGGATGAGCGGCGCGAGCTGGTAGCAATCGACGAGCTGCCGCGACATCTTCTCTACGCCCTCATCACCCGGGAGGACCGCAAGTTCTTCGAGCACGGGGGGTTCGACTTCGTACGAACCTCCAAGGCGGCCTTCGACCTCCTGCGGGGACAGTACTCCGGGGGCGGCAGCACCCTCACCCAGCAGCTCGCCGGTACCCTTTTCGCCGACCGAAGTGACTTCTCCATTGCCCGGAAGCTCCGAGAGCTCTGGTGGGCACTTCAGCTCGAGCGCCACTGGACGAAGCAGGAGATCCTGGAGCGCTATCTCAACACCATGTTCTTCGGCCACGGCAACTACGGCGTGGAGGCCGCCAGTCAGTACTACTTCGGCCACTCCGCCCGGGAGCTCACGATTGCCGAGTCGGCCATGCTGGTGATCCAGCTGGCCAACCCCAGTCTCTACTCACCGATTCTGCGGCCCAACAACGCCCGGGAAATGCAGCGCACCATCCTCAATCAGATGGCGGAGCTCGGGTATGTGACGCGGCAGGAAGTCGATGACTCCTTCCAGCGCTACTGGAGCAGCTACGACTTCACCAGGTCGAACATATCGAGCGCGTGGATCGAACGGGAGGATAAGGCGCCCTATTTCAGTGAGTACGTACGGTACAAACTGGAGAATGAGCTCCTCCTCGGCAGCATCAATATCAACAAGGACGGCTACACCATCCACACGACGCTGGACCTGGACTACCAGCGGATGGCGCGGCGCTATGTAGACGACGGCCTGACCTCGGCCAACGCCATCTATCGGCAGAATACCGAGGAGCGCGCGTCATACGGAGACGAGCTCGTACCCTTTATTGACCTGCTGTCGCTCTCCTTCGACATGCCCGGCATCCGCGTCGGTGATGCCAAGCAGAAGCAGAGCGCAAAAGACGTCTTCCTCAATGAGATGTACCCGCTGCTGGACATCATGTCCATGCAGCTTGCCGGCGAGAACGCTCCGGAGCTGCGGCGCGTCACCCAGGCGTCCAAGCAACTGGCACGGCAGCGCGCGGAACGCACGACGGTAGAGGGAGCGCTCATCACGCTCGAGAATGACACGGGACACATTCTCGCCATGATCGGCGGGAGTGGATTCGAGTCGGCCAGCCAGTTCAACCGCGCCGTGGACGCATCGGTGGAGCCGGGGTCCTCCTTCAAGCCGCTCTACTACGCCGCCGCGATCGAGAACGAAGTCATTACGCCGGCGACCAGTCTCTACGACTCCCACGTCGTCTTCTGGAACGACGACGGCACGCCGTATACGCCCCAGAACTACAAGGGCGAATGGGAGGGATGGGTCCGCGCCCGGCACGCCCTCTCCCACTCCATGAACGTTCCTTCACTGCGCATTCTTGAACGCGTCGGCTTCGATGCGGCGCTGACGACGGCGCGGCGGCTCCTGGGGATTCCCCGGGACGAGATGGTCGACCGCAACCTGGTCCGCCGCTACCCCGTCGGGCTGGGTATCGTCGAGGTTGCGCCCATTGAGATGGCCAAGGCGTTCGGGACCTTTGCCAATCAGGGGCGGGAGGTGGTTCCCATAGCGGTGCGCTACATCGAGGACCGCGACGGGCGAATTGTTCTCGAGCCGGAGCAGCAGGTGCGCCAGGAGCAACAGCGCAAGGGCGACGAGGCGCAGATCGTCAGCCCCCAGACCGCCTACATCATGACGGACATGCTCCAGACGACGGTTGAGTCGGGAACCCTCCGCTATCCCCGCAGCCTGGTCGGCGGCTTCGACATGCCTACGGCGGGAAAGACCGGCACCACCCAGAACTGGGCGGACGCCTGGACCGTCGGCTACACCCCGTACTATACAACGGCTATCTGGTTCGGCTTCGACAAGGGAGGCTCCAACTCGCTGGGAACGAATCAGACCGGGGCGGTTACGACCGGACCCGTCTGGGCGCGCTACATGAAGGCTATTCATGACGGGCTCGAGCCCCGGGAGTTCATTGAGCCCACCGAAGGGTTGACCCGGGTAACCGTGACCAGAAGAACGGGCCTTCTTCCCACGGAAGACTACACCGGCGAGACCTATGAGGAGGTCTTCATCTCCGGGACAGAGCCGCGGGAATTCGACCATCTCGAAGACTTTGAGGAGCGCCAGCGCCCGGTTCTGGTGAACCGGCTGCGGCAGGGCATTGAGAACAGCGCCTACAGCCTGGAGGTTTCGCTCCGAAGCGAAGAAGAGCCGGCACCCTCTCGACCGGAACTGGATCTCGATCTGGACCTCGATCTCGACGTGGCGAGCCGCAGTGACACCGGTTCTTCATCAGCCTCAGAGGAAGATGAGGAGGAAGGGAACCCGCTCCTGGACTGATGGACTACAACACCTCAGAGCTCGATATCAGCAGCATCATTATCCGACGCCGGGTTCGACGCAATCTGGGAGATCTCACCCCTCTGGTAGAGAGCATCCGCAAGCATGGACTCCTGAATCCCATTGTCGTCACCAGCCGCAAAGAGTTGATCGCCGGCCACCGCAGGCTCGAGGCGGCGAAGCAGCTCGGCTGGAAGACTGTACCGGTTCGCTATGTGGATACCTCGGAGGCCGCCGACCTGGTGGAGATGGAGCTCGACGAGAACATCAAGCGGAAGAACCTCACCACCGACGAGCTGGCGGAGGCGTACATTCGGATTGAGCGCCTCCGCAACCCCGGCTTCTTTCTCCGTATCTGGCGCGCCATTGCCGGCTTTTTCCGGCGGCTCTTCGGCCGGGATTGAGCGCGACTGCCCGGCGGGGGTCGTCCCGCCGATACCGGCCGTCCGGCGGCAAACCGCAGAGGCCCGCGGCAAACCGCAGAGGCCGGCGACGCCGGCGGTTACTCCTGGAACCCTTCGCGACTCAGACTCAGCACGGTACCGTCGGCGCCCTGGATGTAGACCCGCCGGCCGGCCACGTGGATGTAGCTTTCAGGGGCGACCTCCGCTCCGGAGCGCTCCCGGAGTTCGAGGGCCTCATCGAAGCGGCCGAGATACCAGCTTCCGCCGTCGCGTACGACGGCGTAGATGCTCCCACCGGCGGTGACGAGATAGCTTCCCGGTGCCACCTCCGCCTGGCCGAAGCTGAGAACCTCCAGAGATTCACTGTCGACCTGCACAAGACGCGACTGCCCTTCATAGTCCCCCACGACCACCAGGTTGCCCGCCGCAGTGGCGTAGTTGGCGCTGGTGACCGAATCGAGAGGTGACTCGACAAGGACCTCGCCGCTCTGCGGATCCACGCCGACGATGCGTCGGAGAACCGTATCATCCTCGCGGCGGGAGAGGAGGAAGGTAACGGGTGTCACCTCTTCCTCAGCGGCGGCCTCCTCTTCCTCGATCTGCTCCTGGGTATCCTCGGCGATCTGATCCCGTTGTTCCCGCACCTCGTCTTCGAGCTCTTCGACCTCTTCCTCTTCTTCATCGAGTTGCTGCTCGCGCTCTTCGAGCTCCTGCTCACGCTGGGCAAGCTCCTCTTCGGTCGGCTCTTCCTCAGCGGGCTCCTCCTCGGCGGGTGCTTCCTCAGCCGGTTCCTCCGCAGGTTCCTCTTCAGCAGGAGCCTCTTCCGGCTCTTCCTCGGGCTCCGGTGGCGCCTCCTCCGGCTCCTCCTCGGCGGGCTCCTGCGGTGCCGGCTCCTCTTCGGGCTCTTCCTCGGCCTCCGCGCGGGCCTCCTCGATCGCCTCTCGCTCCTCCTCAACGGCCTCCCGCTCCTGCTCGATCTCCTCGCGGCGCTCTTCGATCACTCGCTCCAGGAAATCCACCAGAGCGCGGCGCTCCTCCAGCCCCATGTCGGGGCGTCGCCGGAGCTGCTCAATGAGCATGTCGTCGGTCAGCTGCAGCGGCGCGATCGCACCCAGCCGTCCCGGGACGGCGCCGGTCGAGAGGGGGGTCACCAGCTCCGTGGCGCCGGGCCAGTCGCTGTAGAGCGTCGAGATGCCCGCGCCCGCCTCGGTTATGTTGGAGATCACCACATCCTTGTAGCGCTCCTCAAAAAAGGAGAGGGAACCGCGATGCACGGCGTTGTACACGGTAACCAGCTCCGCCAGGAGCGCGGCATCCTGCTCTTCGTAGCCGTACGATCCGGAGAGGTAGGCCGCGAGAATCCGGCGAACGTTGTCAATGTGATCGACCTGGGCGTCTTCGAGGATGTAGAGAATGTCCGCGTCCAGCCCCTCTTCCTGCTCCGGATCCACCGCGTGGAGTATCCGGTAGCGACCGAAGTAGTCCCGACTCTCCCCGGGCAGGAGCGGCGGTGAGGCGAGAGCGGACCCGATGCCGGCTATCTCCTCGGCAGAATCGACATCTTCCTGTGGACCCTCGTAGTTCTGGAACTCGATGTCCTGATCGATCTGGCTCTCGAGCTCATCTCTATCCACATCCACCGACCAGAGCGGCGAAGCTGCAAGACCTAGTACGAGAACGATGTATACGACCGCGCGCACACTGTAGCGTAGGGATTCGCCCATCTGTTGCCCCCTCTTCGCCATATTATACGGACGGTGCGGGCCTTATGAAACCGCACGCGCCAACCCGTTACCCGTCGGAGCCTTCGAGAAGCTGCAGGGCGCGCAGGCGGACTTCCCGGGGATAGGCGCCGCGGACAATCTCGGTGAGGATGTCACCCGCCCGCGGCGCCTCTCCGGAGTACGCCAGGAGCGCTTCAACCGCCGAGACGGCCGCCTCCCCTACCGCTGCGGCGCCCTCGCGGCCGGCGTGGCGGCGCAGCATCTCCTCGATCACGTCCCACCCGCCCGCCGCCACGCCGGCGGGTACCGCCGCGAAGGCGTTCAGAATCGCCGCGTCCACCTCCGCGGTGAAGGTGTACCGACCCAGCCGAAGCAGGTCCCCGATTGCCGAGCGCCCGCCGATGCGGCCGAGGAGGCGCACCACCCGCGCCCGGAGATCCGCAAAGCCGACGGCGCCGCTCGAACGACCCTGAAAGTCCTGGAAGGCGGCGCGTCGCAGCAACGCCACAACATAGTCCGCCGAGCCCCGGAGGGTGCCCGCGGCGACGCGCTCTTCGAGATCGCGGATGGCGCGCAGGCGGTCCTGTCGCTCGTTGGAGAGGAGGTGTGACTGAAGGTAGAGGTAGTCGAAGTTGTCCCGCCACTCCCGGGATCGCGGCGCGATCTCCCTGCCCAGGGGGAAGCCGGTCCGCAATGCATTCCCCCGCTCGGCGTACCACGTTGAGGGCGTCTCCTCCGGGGCGGGGGCGGGCGCCCCTGCAAGGATCCACTCGTCTCCCTGGACCACGGCCACGCCGTATCCCGCCGTCGCCGCCGTCAGGGGCGCCCCGCGCCGCGTTGCGACCACGAGTTGCGGAGCCCCCGGGGCGGAGCGGTTTGCACCGGCGTCTCCCGGCCGGACCTTCGGAACGGCGTTGTCGATCCGGTAGAGGCCGGTGCGGCCCCTTACGTAGAGGCTGTGCCCGGCGACGGCGACCATCCGTGCTCCGCTCCCCAGGCCGAGCGAAAGCGGCGTGAGCGAGGCGGAAGGAGGATCGCCAACGCCGGCAACGCGAATGAACCGCTCGGCGCCGTTGGTGGCGACAATGGCGTCTCCGCGGGGTCCCGCCAGCACCGCGGTGACCGCTCCGTCCGAGACGTCCAGCCTGGAGACCCTGCCGTCAGGGCCGTACACCGTGAGCTCGCCCGTTTCGGTGCCGACCAGGTGGGCGCCCCCGACGACGGCGTGGCTCGTGGCTTCGGAATCAAGGGGAAAGCGGCTCCGGGGGACGCCGTCCCGGGAGAGGACGACCACCTGCGGCCCTGCCCCCGACGGGTCACTCGCCGGCGACGGCGCACGCCCCGGCACGTTGTCGGCCGGCGCTCCGGCATCGGTGCGGGCGACGGGAGATCCGGAGATGGGGCAGAAGATGACGCCGTCCGGTCCGGAAACCGGATCGAGCCGGGGTGCACCGGGGAGCTCCGTCCCCCAGATGTGGTTCCCGGCGGGAGATATGCGGCGCAGAAGGCCCTCCGCCGAGGCGACGTGGACGAAGCCCTCCTCATCGCAGTAGGGATTGCCGATGGGGGCGCCGCTTCCGGGGTTTCGCCAGAGCTCCGAGCCGGCCGGGGAGACGGCGATAACGGTACCGTCCCGCGTTCCCAGGACGATTGGTCCACCGGGACACACCGCCAGGGAGGCGGCGGGCATGGTGCGGACATCGAAGCGCCACCGGCGGATGCCGTGGGCATCGAACCTATACAGAAACCTGTCTTCGGCGAGAACGTAGACGTCCCCTGAGGGCGCGACGGCGGGATCGGTGACCGCCCGGCCGCCGACGGCGACGGGCCACTGCGCCCGGAGCGGCGCAACCGAAACCAGGAGAATCGCAGCCGTGAAAAGCAGCCGCAGGGGGTAAAGCCAAATCCTTGTGGGGCATGAAGAAGTGGAGCTCGTGTTATCCGCGCCGTTCAATAGGCGGAGATTCTACCACAACCGACAGTTTTCCGTTATAATTTTCTCTTAATCCACGGTACTCGATCGCCGACGGCCGGATCATTGAAGCGTTGGGCACGCACATGCAGACCGCACACACGGAAGGAGAAGCCCCATGAGCACGATCAAAGTTGGCAGTCAACCCACCATAAAACGACTTCCCTCCTACCTCCACGTTATTGAGAACGCGAAGCGCGACGGCAAGGAGTTCATTTCGGGCACGGTCATTGCCGACGAGCTGGACCTGGAGCCCATTCAGGTGCGAAAGGACCTTGCCATCACGGGCATCGTCGGGAAGCCGCGGATCGGGTTCCCTGTCAATCAGTTGATCGAATCCATCTACGAGTTCCTCCAGTGGAACCGGCAGCACCGCGCCGTCATTGTCGGTGCCGGTAACCTGGGTACCGCGCTCATGGGGTACGACGAGTTCCGCAACAGGGGGCTGCACATTGTCGGAGCCTTCGACCTGGACAAGCAGAAGATCGGCAAGAGGTTCCACAACACCGAGGTGTTCGCCCTGGGGCAGATGCCGGAGATGCTCGAGAAGCTGGACGTAAGCATTGCCATTCTCACGGTGCCGTCGCAGCACGCTCAGGCGGTGGCGGACCTTCTCGTGAAGGCCGGGGTCTCCGCAATCTGGAACTTCACCAACGTGAAGCTCAAGGTGCCCGAGAGCGTCATTGTCCAGAAGGAGGACCTCTCCTCCGGCTATGCGGTTCTGTCGGTCAAGATGCGCGTCATGGCGACCGCTCAGGAGGAAGCTGCGGAGGTGGCGCCTCAGGAGGCCGCCGCCTCCAGAAGCAACCGGTAGATCTCCGTCTGGAGGTCGCGAATGGCCTCGTCATCCAGGTGCCGGTCCGCATAGGCTACGGGGTTGGCCAGATCGGCCGCAACCGTGGCCGGTTTCTGTGAGAGCACCACGATTCGATCCCCCTGCAGAACAGCTTCCTCGACGTTGTGCGTGACAAAGACCGTGGTCGGCCGCTCGCGCTCCCAGAGCCGGCGAAAGAGGTCGTACATGCGGATGCGCAGGGCAATGTCCAGCGCCCGGAAGGGTTCGTCCAGGAGCAGCGCCTGGGCGGACACCACGAATGCGCGCGCCAGTGCCACCCGCTGCGCCATGCCGCCGCTCAACTGATCCGGGTACGCCTCCTCGAAGCCGGTGAGCTCGACCGCCTCCAGGAGCGGCTCGATCCGGCACGCCGCGTCGCCGGAGCACACCAGCTCCAGGTTCTCCCGCACAGTCGCCCAGGGCAGGAGGCGCGCCTCCTGGAAAATCATGCTGAAACGCGATCCCTCCAGTCCCGGGAAGCTCCCGGCGCTCACCGGTTCCAGCCCGCACATGCACTTCAGCAGGGTGGTCTTGCCGCAGCCTGAGGGTCCGAGCACCACCGTGACGCCCCGGGAAGCGACCGCCATCGTAAATTCGCGAAAGACCTCGACCCCGCCGTACCGCTTGGAAAGGCCCCGGACACCGGAGAAGCCCTCGCGCGCGCTCACGCTTCCACCCCTCCCCCACGGGACGATCCCGCGAGGCGGCCGTCGCCGCCGGAACGCCCCGCGGTATGCGGAGTGAAGGGGCGTCGGCGCGGTCCGTCGGCATCGATCTGAAGCAGAAGAGTCAGGAAAACGTGGAAGATGCCGCTCACGACAACCGCAAGGACGGTCCAGGCAAACACGCGGGAAGTGGCCAGAAGGACCCGCGCCTCCTGGAGCTCCGCGCCGATGCCGAGGAGGGGTTGGGCCAGAACCTCAGCCGCGACGATGACCTTCCAGGTGATGCCGGCGGCGGTCTGGAGGGCTGCGGTGAGATAGGGGCGAACCGCCGGGAGGTAGATGCGCCGAAGGACGCGTGAGCGCGGGACGCGGAAGAGCCCGGCCATCTCCAGGAGCTCCTGCGGCGTCTGGTGAATGCCGGTGACGACGTTTCCGTAGATGATCGGCACGATCATCAGGAGGGCGACCACAATGGGCACGATCCCGGTGGGAAACCAGATCAGCGCCAGCAGAATGACGGATATCACCGGTGTGGCCCGGACGATTCCCATCCACGGTGCGAGCAGCCGGTGCAGCGCCGGCGCCCTTCCCGCGGCGACACCGACCGCGCCTGCGCCGACGGCGGCAATGCCGAAGGCCACGAGGGAGCGCAGGGTCGTTGTGCCCAGGGTACGCCAGAAGTCCGGTGATGTGGCGACGCGCAGCGTTTCCGCAAGGACGCGCTCCGGCGCCGGCAAAATGATCTCCAGGCCGACCAGGAGCGACGCGATCTTCCAGACCGCAACGAAGGCCAGCGCCCCCGCCGCCATGAGGCCGAAATCGCGTCGCCTGTGCCGGAAGATGCCGGGGATCATGAGGCTTCGGGGCGAACCCTGTGGTAGCGCTTCTTCCCGGCGCGCAACAGGAGCACGCCGTCCTCGAGCCAGCCGTCGTCGATGACCGCATCGATGGAATCCACCTTCCGGTCGTTGACCCGGGCGCCGCCCTGCTCAATAAGCCGGCGCGCCTCGCCCTTCGAGGCACAGAGGTCGGTCATGCTGAACAGGTCTACCGCGGCAATGCCGGCGGAAAGCGTCGGTGCCGGTACCGGTGTCTCCGGAATGGCCTCGGCGCTGCCTGCGGCGGCGGCACCCCCCTGGAATGCGGCACGGGCGGCATCCAGAGCGCGCTTTGCCTCCTCCGGACCGTGCACCAGGGTGGTGAGCTCCTTTGCAAGGATCTCCTTGGCCTGGTTGATCTCCTCTCCCTGGAGGGCACCGAGGCGGCGGCACTCATCCTCCGGGAGGAAGGTGTAGAGGAGGAGCAGCTTCTCGACGTCTGCGTCCGGCACGTTCCGCCAGTACTGGAAGAAGTCGTAGGGCCTGAAGAGCTCCGGATCCAGGAAGACGGCGCCCTCCTCGCTCTTGCCCATCTTCTTCCCGTCGGCCCGGGTGACCAGCGGGAAGGTGAGGCCGAAGGTGTCGGCGCCCTCGACGCGGCGAATCAGATCCGCCCCGGCGACGATGTTTCCCCACTGGTCGTCCCCGCCGATCTGGAGCTCGCAGCCGTGCTCCCGGAAGAGCGTCAGGAAGTCGAAGGATTGCAGGAGCTGATAGTTGAACTCAATGAAGGAGAGCCCGGTCTCCAGGCGCATCTTGTAGGACTCGAAGGAGAGCATCCGGTTCACCGAGAAGTGGCGTCCGATGTCCCGGAGAAATTCGATGTAGTTGAGGGTCCGCAGCCACTGTGCGTTGTTCACGAAGGTCGCTTCCACGCCCTGCGTCGCGAGAAAACGCCGGATCTGCTCCTCAATGCGCGCAGCGTAGGCGTCAATCTGCTCGGTGGTGAGCATTCGGCGCATCTCCGTCTTGCCGGAGGGGTCGCCGATCTGGGCGGTCCCACCGCCAATCAGGATGATGGGCCGGTGTCCGGCTTTGGCCAGATGCGCCGCCGCGTAAATGGGAACCATGTGACCGGCGTGCAGACTCCCGGCGGTCGGATCCAGGCCGACGTAGAAGGTGATCGGCCGCGCCGCGAGCTCCCGGGCCAGTCCCTCCCGGTCGGTGCACTGCTGCACGAAGCCCCTGGCTTCCAGCGTCGCCAGGCCGCCGGCCAGGGCGTTCGCTTCCGTGGTGCTGCTCACGTTCCTACCCTCTTGTAGTGGCGTATCTCCTGCCGGATCCGCTCGGGCAGCTCCGGCACAGGAATGCGGATCTGCTCCATGCTGTCGCGGAAGCGCAAGGTCACCGTGTTGTCTTCCTTTGTCTGATAGTCAATGGTGATGCCGAAGGGCGTGCCCACCTCGTCCTGTCGCCGATAGCGCCGACCGATAGCTCCGCCCTGGTCGTAGAAGGTGGAGAAGTCCTGCCGCAGCTCCTTCTCGATTTGCTGCGCCAGCTCGGCGAGGCCGTCCTTCTTCACCAGGGGAAAGACGCCGACCGTTATCGGTGCAACGGCGGGATGGAAGCGCAGGACCGCCCGGGTGTCGTTCTCGCCGACCTCCTCGTGCTCGAAGGCATCCGCCAGTACCATGAGGACGCTCCGGTTGAGGCCCGCCGAGGTCTCGATGATGTAGGGCAGGTAGCGCTCCTTCGACTGGTCGTCCAGGTAGGTAAGATCCTTCCCGGAATACTCGGAGTGACGTGAGAGATCGAAGTCCGTGCGATTGTGAATGCCCTCGAGCTCGTTCCAGCCGAAGGGGAACTCGTACTCAATGTCGAAGGCCGCCTTGGCGTAGTGGGCGAGCTCGTCGGGGCCGTGCTCCTTGAAGCGCAGCCGATCCGGCAGAATGCCCATCTGCTGATAGGAGTCCATGCGGCGCTGCTTCCAGTACTCGAACCACTTCTCGTCCTCGGAGGGGTGCACGAAGTACTGCATCTCCATCTGCTCGAACTCGCAGGTCCGGAAGATGAAGTTCTTCGTTACGATCTCGTTCCGGAAGGCCTTGCCCACCTGGGCAATACCGAAGGGGATCTTCACCCGGGAGGTCTGTACCACGTTCTTGTAGTTCACGTAGATGCCCTGGGCGGTCTCGGGACGCAGATAGACCAGGGAGCCGCTGTCCTCGGTCGGACCCAGGTGGGTCTTGAACATCAGGTTGAATCGCCGCGGCTGGGAGAGGGGATTGCCGTTCGGGCTGGTCATGCTCTCCCGCTGCTCATCGGTGAGGTGGTCCCAGCGGTAGCGCTCGTTGGTGACGGTGTCCTCGACCATCATGTCGGCGAAGCTCTCGACGTGTCCGGAAGCCTCCCACACCCGCGGATGCATCATGATGGCGGCATCCAGCCCGACAATGCTGTCGTGGAGCTGGGTCATCTCCCGCCACCAGTAGCGCTGAATGCGGTTCTTGAGCTCCACTCCCAGGGGACCGTAGTCCCAGGCCGATGAGAGTCCGCCGTAGATATCGGATGATTGGAAGATGAAGCCCCGGCGCTTCGCCAGGGAAACCAGGTCCTCCATTGATGGACGCTGTGCCACTTTGCCTTCTGCCATGGGAAATGCCTTCCTTCCTGTTCTTGTTCGTTCTCGGTTTCTCGTTGCTGCGCCGGGCGCGGAGCGATGCGCCGAGCGGGCCGCGGCTGGCCGGTCATGCGCGGCGGCCCCCCGGGGCGCGGCGGCCCCCAGGGCGACGCCCTACTCCCCGGCTTCCTTCTGCCCGGCCCCCTGCTCCGCCGCCAGGGTCCGGGCGCGCTCCACGGCGCGGTCCACCCGTTCCTGCGTCGTCTCCGCGCCGAGCAGGCGGATCGAGGAGAAGAGCGGCGGCGACACCTTTGAGCCGGTCACCGCTACCCGAAGCGGCATGAGCATGTTGCCGACCTTCACGTCGAGCTCCTCCGCCTTGACTCTGAAGATCTCCTCATTCTCTTCGTCGCTGCGCCCGTCGATGCCGTCGAGAAGCGGCCGGGTCGCTTCCAGAATGGCCAGGGTCTCCGCTGCGCTCGTCTTCTTGGGCAGAAGCTCCTCCGCCGGATAGTCATCGATCTCGCCGAAGAGGAATCGGGTGAGCTCCGGCGCATCCGACAGCTTCTTGAGGCGCTCCCGGATTAACGGGACCGCCCCGTCGAGGATGGCCTCCTGCTCAGGGGTGGGCGGATCAGCCACAAGCCCGGCCTGGACAAGAAACGGGAGTACCAGAGCGCGGAGCTCGGTGTCGTCCTTCTCTCGGATGTAGTTGCCGTTGAACCAGTCCAGCTTCTTGTAATCGAACACCGCCGGCGCCTTGTTGATCTTCTCCAGCGTGAAGAGCTGCTCGAAGTCGGCGATCGTGAAAAACTCACGAGAGTCATCGTAGGACCAGCCGAGGAGCGTTATGTAGTTGATGATACCCTCGGGCAGGTAACCCTGTCGCCGAAACTCCCGGGCGCTCGTGGCGCCGTGACGCTTCGAGAGCTTCTGTCCATCCTTTCCGGTCACAATAGGCAAGTGACAGTACACGGGGGGCTCCCAGTCGAAGGCCTTGTATAGAAGTACGTGGAGGGCACCGGAGGAGAGCCACTCCTGGGCGCGAAGAATGTGCGTGATCCCCATGAGATGGTCATCAATGACGTTGGCCAGATGGTAGGTCGGGAAGCCGTCCGACTTCAGAAGCACCGGATCCGGCGGAATGTCCTTGTTCTTCCGCTTGACCCGGCCCAGGACCACGTCCTCGAAGACGGTATCACCTTCGAGCGGTCCCTTGAAGCGCACGACCGGCTCCACGCCGCGCGCTTTGAGCTCCTCGATCTCCGCGGGCGTGCGGTTGCGGCCCCGGCGATCGTAGCCCTCCTTGCTCTTCTGCTTCAGCTCCTCGAGCTCTTCGGGCGGGTCGTAGGCCCAGTAGGCCCAGCCGGCGTCGACGAGCTTCTTCGCGTAATCCTGATAGAGGTCGATGCGTTCGGACTGCACGTACGGGCCGTACGCACCTCCCACGTCCGGTCCCTCATCCCAGTGGATACCGAGCCACGAGAAGGTGTCGTAGATGTCCTGCAGTGACTCTTCGTTGTACCGTTCCCGGTCGGTGTCCTCGATTCGCAGGATGAAGGTTCCCCCCTGCGCCCGGGCAAAGAAGTAGTTGAACAGTGCTGTCCGGACACCGCCGATGTGCTGCAACCCCGTCGGGGACGGAGCGTAGCGAACGCGTACACTCATACGACCTCTCAATTGGCAAATTCGGAAGCCTCAGTATATAGAAGCCCGTTTTTTCGAGTCAAAGGGTGGTCTGCTCTACTGGTGGTACCAACCGAGGAAGTCGGCCATGCCGTCCATTGCTTCCCCGAGGATATCTTCATCCGGGAGGAAGACCAGGCGAAAGTGGTTTGTGTCCCCGGCGTTGAAGCCGCTGCCGTGCACGACCAGGACCCGGGTCTCCTTGAGGAGGTCCAGGACGAACTGCTGGTCGTTGGTGATGTTGAAGCGCTCCGGATCCAGTCGCGGAAAGAGGTAGAGCGCACCCCGCGGTTTGGCGCAACTGACCCCGGGTATGCGGGTGATGCGGTCCCAGGCGAAGTCGCGCTGCTCCCGGAGACGGCCGTCCTTTCCGACGAGGTCCTCAATGCTCTGATAGCCCCCGAGGGCTGCCTGGATGGCGAGTTGCGCCGGGACGTTGCTGCAGAGGCGCATGTTGGACAGGAGCTCCAAACCCTCTTTGTAGTCCCCAGCGAGGGCGGTGCGCCCGCTCAGGACCATCCAGCCCGCCCGGAAGCCCGGCGCGCGATACGCCTTTGACAGGCCGTTGAAGGTGACGCAGAAAACGTCCTTCGCAATCGTGGCCAGAGAGGTGTGCCTGGCGCCGTCGTAGACAATCTTCTCGTAGATCTCGTCGCCAAAGAGAATCAGCCCGTGCTCCGCAGCGATGCGGTGAATCGCTTCGAGGATCTCCCGGGGATAGACCGCGCCGGTCGGATTGTTGGGATTAATGACGACAATGCCTTTGGTCTTGTCGGTGATCTTGGACTTGATATCCTCAAGGTCCGGAACCCAGTCGGACTGCTCATCGCAGACGTAGTGGACCGGTGTCCCGCCGGAGAGCTTCACCGCCGCGGTCCACAGCGGATAGTCCGGCGCGGGGATGAGCATCTCATCGCCCTGGTTGAGGAGCGCCTGCATGGCCATGGTGATGAGCTCGCTCACTCCATTGCCGATGTAGATATCCTCAATGTCGACATCAAGAACCTGCTTCTGCTGGTAGTTCTGCATGACCGCCTTGCGGGCGGAGAAGAGTCCCTTGCTGTCACAGTACCCCTGGGCATCACGCAGGTTGACGATGACGTCGTGGAAGAGCTCATCCGGCGCGTCAAACCCGAAGGGCGCGGTATTACCGATGTTCAGCTTGAGAACCTTGAATCCCTCATCCTCGAGCCGTCTCGCCTCAGAGAGAACGGGGCCTCGAATGTCGTAGAGGACGTTTGCCAGCTTTTCCGACTTGTAGAACCTGTTTTCCACGGGACCACCTTCCCTTCCGGAACCCTTGGTTCCGGGTCTACCGAGATTATCGGCAGCGCTGCGCCTTCGTGGGTATGGGGAACAACTCCGCGACGCCTTCGCGTGCACCTGCGGCGCGCCGTCGTGCGGCTTCGCCACGGCTCCCATCACCCCGGCGCGGCGCGCCGCCGCTTGGGGCTCACGCCGCGCGGGATCCGTTGCCGAAGGCCCAGCTGCTTGCGTCGCGAATCAGTTTGGAAAGGACTACTACCTGGAGATTGCCCCGATTCTTCTCAACCTCGCGCTCCCACTGGTCGGAGCTGTAGGTGCTCTGGAGCCGTCGCTTCTCCTCGACGACGAGGTTACGTGCTTCGTTGTCCGATACGGAGAAAGCGTCGAGAAGGTAGATCGTGAGGAGCCGGAGGATCGGGTTCTTCGCCTCATCGAGGAGATGCAGGAGCACCGATTTTGCGTGGTCGTGCTTCTCCTGAAGCATGAGCGCAAAGGCGTAGGACCAGTCGATCCAGGGCCGGTCGTTACAGCGCTGCTTGCTGCGCATTTCGCCGTAGTAGCGTTCAATGTCGTGAGGATCGTTGCGAACCAGATGGGGAATCCCGAAGTGCAACGCGAATCGGGGAATGTAGTCGGGACGGTGGCGTCGAAGGTGCTCCTCGAGCTGGTAGATCTTCTCAGTATCCGCCACCACGACGTACGTGTTGACAAGAACCCGAACGTGTTGTTTGCTGAATCGGCCCTTCTGGTAAATCCGATTCTCAAGGTATGCAATCAAGCCGTGCCAATCTTCGGATTCCAGGTAGGAGAAGAGCTTCCAGTTTGCGGCGAAGTAGGCATTCAAACCGATCATTACCGCAACAAAGGCGGCGGCGAGAATCCAGTTGCTCGACCAGAAGAGTTGAGTGTAGTCCCATCCTAGAAAGAATACGGGCATGAGGAAGATGAAGAGGAACGATAGGATTACGACCCCGTTGAACAGCGCGAAAATGAGCTTAAATTTCAATTAGGATTCTCCTATACTGTATGACTGCACAGTGTAGCCAAAAGGGTTTCCAGCGGTCAACGGATCAATTAGATGCAAAAACAACTGGTTCAGAGCATCGAGACAGGTAAGTACTTCAGCCGGCCAGTCTTCCTTGACGAGAAATACATTCTTCTCTCGCCCGAGACACCCCTGACGGAGGAGCTCAAGAAGCGGCTCCTTGATTGGGGCTTCGCCTATCTCCTGAGCGACGGTGAGACCGTCGACTCCCCACCCGCAGCGGCTGCAACGACTACGGGCGCCTCCGACGAGGCCCCGCTTATTGCCTACGAAGAGGGTCGCAAGGACGGCGAGCACCTGAAGGAGGCGCAGGCGGTCTTCGATGATCTCCTGAGTTTCACTGAGCGCGTGTTCACGAACTTCGTTACCAAAAACGAGCTCCCCCAGCGGGACATCTCCGACCGGATGCGCCGCCTGGCCGACCAGGTACGAGAGCAGCGCCGCTATCTGCTCCGATTCAAGGCGCTCAAGAACGAGAGCAAGAATTACATCGTAGAGCATTCGGTGAAGACCGCGCTCCTCTCGGCGGCGGTGGGCATTACCTTCAAGCTCCCTCCGCACAAGCTCATTGAGCTCGGAACCGCCGGGTTGCTTCACGAGATCGGTATGGTGAAGCTTCCCCCGCAGATCTACATGTCCGACAAGCCTCTGACCCAGCAGCAGCGCAAGGCCATTACGACCCATACCGTACTGGGCTTCAAAATCCTCCGGGAGTACTCCTTTCCCATGCCGGTGTGTCTGGCGGTGCTTGAATGCCGGGAGCGCCTCGACGGCTCAGGCTACCCCCGCGGACTGACGGACGAGAAACTGTCCATGTACGGCCGGGTGATCGCAGTCACCAGCAGCTTCGCAGCGCTGGTATCGAACCGGCCGTTCCGGCCGCCGAAGGACGCCCACGCCTCCCTCCTCGAGTTGCTGAAAGGACGGCGAACCCTGTACGACGAGCGGGTGCTGCGCGCTCTGGTTGCCAACCTCTCCCTCTATCCGATCGGGAGCTACGTGGAACTTGCCAACGGCTATCGGGGCATCGTCGTTGAAACGAACGATGCCGATCCCCGCGCCCCGTTGGTTCGACTCCTGGCGTCTCAGAAGGGAGAGCCCTTTGCGGAACAACCGACGGTCAAGACGACCGACCAGGAGTATCGGGTGACCCGTGCCCTCAGCGAGGACGAGATTGCCCAACTCCCGGGAACCTGAAGCATCTTGTGCAAGACCCTGATACGCGAGAACGACAATCCATGAACACCGTACGATTGACATTTCCTGATGGACGCACCGTCTCGGTGAGATCCGGCATGCGCGTCGCCGACCTCATCAAGGAGCATCAACCCTGGGCCACCGAGTATCCGGTAGTGGCCGTCAGTGCCAATAACGAGATTACCAGCCTCTTCTACCGGGTCGATGTCAACACGGCGCTCCGCCCGATTGCGCTGGACTCCTCCGAGGGCCAGCGCGTGTATCGTCGCAGTCTGTGCTTTCTCCTCTACATGGCCGCCCTGGAGGTCACGCCGAAGCGCCATCTCGTGATCGGCCACTCCCTCGGTGACGGATACTACTATCACTTCAGCGACGGCGACCCGGTAACTGCCCCGGAGCTGGAAGCACTGTCCAAGCGAATGCGGGAGATCGTAGAGGAGGATCGTCCGATCGTGCGGCGGATCTACGCCTACGAGGACGCCCTGCAGTACTTCGAAGAGCACGCCATGTCCGACACGGCACGCCTTCTGCAGCATCGTAACGAGAGCAAGATCCCCGTCTACACCTGCGGCGAGACGGTAGACATCTCCCATGGACCACTGGTTCCCTCTACGGGTCTCCTTCGGTACTTCGAGCTCACCGCATACGAGCCGGGCTTCCTGCTTCGATATCCCGGCGAGAAGGATCCCTACACCATCCGGCCCTTCGCACCGAGCCCCCTCCTCTTCTCGGTCTACCAGGAGTACAAGGAGTGGGGGCGCATTCTCAACGTAAGCTCTGCGGGCAAGCTGAACGATCAGACCTCAGGCGGGCGCATCCGTGATTTCATTCGGGTTAACGAGGCGCTCCAGAACAAGAAGATCGCCGAGATCGCGGACCGAGTGAACGAGCGGGCCGACTCGATTCGGATCGTCCTGATAGCGGGACCGAGCTCTTCCGGGAAGACCACCTTCACCAAGAAGCTCGCCATTCAGTTGACGGTTCTCGGCCTCCAGCCCGTTACCATCGGCCTTGATAATTATTTCGTTCCCCGAGAACAGACCCCTGTCGATGAAGAGGGCAACTACGACTTCGAGCACATCGATGCCATTGACGTGGCCCTGCTGAATGAGAACCTCATCGACCTGTTCGAGGGAAAGACCGTCAAGGTTCCGGACTTCGACTTCAAGACGGGGCAGAGGCGGGAGCCGAAGGAGTCGCTCCATCTGCCGGAGCGCGGGATTCTGCTCATGGAGGGGATCCACGGACTCAATGATCGGCTGACGCCGCGGATCGCCCGGGAGCACAAGTACAAGGTTTACGTGTCGGCGCTGACGCAGCTCAATCTGGACGATCACAACCGTGTCTCGACGACGGACAATCGCCTTATTCGGCGCCTGGTTCGCGACCACAAGTTCCGGGGTCACAGCGCCCTGGAGACACTGCACATGTGGCCGTCGGTGCGCCGCGGCGAGAATCGCAATATCTTTCCCTTTCAGGATCAGGCGGACGCCGCCTTCAACTCGGCTCTCGACTACGAGCTCGGGGTGCTCCGCAACCACTGCCGGCCGCTGCTCAATGAGGTCAAACCCAACCACGACGTGTACTACGAGGCGGTACGGCTCCTGACCTTCCTCAACAACTTCACTCCGATCCCGGAGAAATACGTGCCGGAGAACTCGATCCTCCGTGAGTTCATCGGGGACAGCGGCTTCAGCTACTAGCGCTCAGACCGGCCACGCTGAGACCGCCCGCGCTCAGGGGTGCGCGCGCCGGGCCCCCGCGCTCAGGGGTGCGCGCCAATGGTGACGGGGATCGGCGCCCACTGTTCATCGGAATCGAGCAGGCCCCGCCAGCTCCCTTTCAGGGTCGGCCGGGCGAGGCCGCGGCGAAGCAACTCCAGATAGCGCGATCTGGGAATCTCTTCCGCGCCGAGTCGTTCCAGATGGTGCGTGTAGACCTGGCTGTCGATGAGCTCAAAGCCAAGTTCGGTCAGGCGACGCACGAAGCGGATGAAAGCCGCCTTGGACGCGTTCGAAACGTGGGAGAACATCGACTCTCCGAAGAAGATGTTCCCGAGCGATACGCCGTAGAGGCCGCCCACCAGCTCGTCTCCGGTCCACACTTCGACGGAGTGGGCGTAGCCGAGCTTGTGCATCTCCAGGTATGCCGCTTCCATCTCGGCGGTGATCCACGTTCCGTCCTGCCCGTGCCGCGGCACCCGGGCGCACGCCCTGACGACGTCGGCAAAGGCGGTGTCGGCCGTGAAGACGAGCTCCGTACGGCGGAGAAGCTTCCGCATGGTCTTGGAAACGTGGAGCTTCTCGGGAAAGAGAACGAAGCGCGGATCGGGGCTCCACCAGAGGATCGGGTCGTGTTCGGAGAACCAGGGGAAGATGCCCTGGGAATAGGCCGACAGGAGCATTCCCGGTGAGAGATTGCCCCCGGCGGCGACGATCCCTTCGACAGTCGCCCTGTCCGGGTCGGGAAAACGAAAGCGCTCCTCTTCTCCCAGGTACGGAAAGTCGCTCGACATCTACCGTATTCTACTCGAAATCCGAGGTCGTGGGCGGAGCCATGCAACCGCAGAAGCCATGCCATTGAGAGAGCCGCCGTTTAGCGAAGGCGTGACGTGGAGCATGGACGCCGCCGTCAGGAGTCCTCCGTGGTTGCCTCGTCGGGAACGTCCGCTTCGTCGGACCCGCCGGCGGGGACGGACTCTCCATCGGGAGCGGAGTCGCCGGCCTGCGCGGCCCCCCCCTCGGGCGCGGACTCCTCAGTCGGGGAGGTCACCCCCTTTTCGCCGGACTCCCTGGCGGGAGCGTCGCCGGTTCTCCGGATGACGATGTCGTCGTCCTCTACATCGGCGACGGCACGGCCGCCTTCCTGAAAGTCACCGAAGAGCACCGCGTCGACGAAGTACGACTTGATCTTCTCTTCCACGAGCCTGGCGATGTTCCGCGCGCCGAACTCCTCGGAGTAGCCGTGCTCGGCGAGCCACGTCCTGGCGGCGTCGGTGAGCTCGAGCTCGACGTTCTTGTCGGCGAGCTGCTCGTTGAAGGCGTTGATCTCCTTCTGGACGATCTCCTCAATGACCTCCTGGCCGAGGGGATTGAAGACCACGACCTTGTCCAGGCGATTGCGGAACTCCGGCGAGAAGATCCGCTCTACAGCCTCCGAGACGGCCTGTCCGGTCACTCTCCGCTGGCCGAACCCGATCATGGGCTTGCCTATCTCCCGGGCTCCCGCATTGGAAGTCATGATGATGATGACGTTGCGGAAGTCCGCCTTCTTGCCGGTGTTATCGGTCATGGTCGCGTAGTCCATGACCTGGAGCAGCACGTTGTAGACATCCTGGTGCGCCTTCTCGATCTCGTCCAGGAGCAGAACAGCGTGGGGCGTCTTGCGAATGGCATCCGTCAGCTGTGCACCCTCATCATATCCGACATAGCCGGGAGGCGAGCCGAGGAGACGGGAGACCGTGTGCTTCTCCTGGTACTCACTCATGTCAAAGCGCAGCATGGCGATACCCAGCGTGTCCGCAAGCTGCCGCGCCAACTCGGTCTTGCCGACGCCTGTCGGGCCCACAAAAAGGAAACTCGCAACAGGCTTGTCGGGATTACGGAATCCCGCACGGGAGCGCTTCACCGCTTCCACAACGTTCTTCACGGCATCTTCCTGCCCGTAGACGACTCGCTGCAGATCGGGATCGAGATTCTTCAGCCGGTCCTTCTCGTTCGTCGATACGCTGCGCTCCGGGATCTTGGCCATCTTTGCCACGACGTGCTCCACGTGGGACTCGCCGATCTCCACCGCTTCGGTGGGTTCGTCGGTCGCTGCGACTTTCATCCGCACGTTCGCGCCGCACTCATCGATCACGTCGATTGCCTTATCCGGGAGATTGCGGTCGTTGATGTAGAGCGCCGCCAGATGCACGGCCTGGTAGATCGCATCATCCGTGTAGCGGACGTTGTGGTACTCCTCGTACTTGGGCCTCAGTCCCTGGAGGATTTCTATGGTGTCCTCTTCGGACGGCTCAGGCACCTCGATCGTTTGGAAGCGGCGCGACAGAGCGCGATCCTTCTCGAAGAACTTCCGGAACTCCTCGTAGGTCGACGCGCCGATGCAGCGCAGCTTCCCCGATGCCAGGGCGGGCTTCAACATGTTGGAGGCATCCATGGAGCCACCGGAGACGGCGCCCGCTCCAACGAGGGTATGGATCTCGTCAATGAAGAGAATGGCGTCGTCGCGCTTCTCGAGAGTCTGGATGATCTGCTTCATCCGCTCTTCGAAGTCGCCGCGGTAGCGGGTGCCCGCCAGCATGCCTCCCATGTCGAGGCGATAGACGTGGTAGTCCTTCAGCGCGGCAGGGACGGTCCCGTCGGCAATGCGCTGCGCGAGGCCTTCCGTGATCGCGGTCTTTCCAACGCCGGGATCGCCGAGGTGCACCGGGTTGTTCTTCAACCGGCGGCAGAGGACTTGAATGGTCCGCTCGAGAATGTCTTCACGGCCAATGAGGGGCTCGAGTTCGCCCGCGCGGGCCGATTCCGTGAGGTCCGTCGTGAACTGAGAGAGCGGATCCTTCTTCTTGCGGCGACCCGGCTTCTCTTCCTGCTCCTCTTCAGCCGCTTCGAACTCCGGCTCCCCGCTCTCGGGACCCGCCTCTTCGCCGGTCTCACCGAGATCTTCATCTTCGTCCGCTTGCGACTCGAAGTCTGAGACGCCGTGTGAGATCACTTCGAGAAGATCTATGCGCTGGATCCCCGCCTTCCTGAGAAAGTACGCACCGAAGGACTCCTCTTCGTCGAAGATGGATACGAGGATATCTCCCATGTCCACCTCTTCCTTGGAAGCGCTCTCGGTGTGAAAGACGGCGCGCTCAATGACGTTCTGAAAGCCCAGGGACTGGAAGGGATCGCTTCCCTCCACCACAGGAACCTTCTCCTTCAGGTGATCGTCAATCTCACTGCGAATATCGTCGGGCTCCGCTCCGCACTCCTCAATTACGGCCCGCGGGAAATCGAAGTGGAGTGCAGCATAGAGCACGTGCTCCGGGGTGAGATACTCGTGGTTGCGCTGTTTTGCTTCCTGATATGCCGCGTTGAGAACGACCTGCAGCTCTCTGTTTATCCTCATTGCCTTTGCACCTCGTAGGGGCCCTGCTTCTTCGGTACGGCGCTACGCCTTCGACGCTTCCATCTCGACACTATGCCTTCTCAACGGTGGCCTTCAGGGGATAGTCGCGTTGCCGCGCGAGCTTGTGAACCTGTTGAGCCTTCGTCTGGGCGACGTCGTAGGTGAAGGTACCCACGGTTCCGCGCCCCTGCTTGTGGATACGCAACATGATCTTGGTGGCATCCATCACCGTCTTGTGAAAAACCTTCATGATGACTTCAACAACGAACTCCATGGTCGTGTAGTCATCATTGTGGAGGACCACCCGATACATGTCAGGTTGCTTAACCTGCTCTTTGGTCTTCTCTACTGTCTTCTCGGCATTACTCGGTGCCATAGTCCCTCAACCAAAGACGACATGTTCTGCAGCGCGTCGGCGGCGTACTCTCTGTCGATGACCCCGCAACCCCTGCAGGGTCACAGGTAAAATAATAGCGGCTTATACCCTCGTCAAACAGCGGATTTCCGCCGGCGCCAGAAACGATACCTTCTCACGTACGCGCAGTCCGGCGGCATCCCGGGATCGAAGAGAGCGTGGAAGATGGTAACGCGCCGGCACTGCCGACAAACCGCGAAGCGCTCGTCGTACACCGTGCAGAGCCTGGACCGGGTGTCGAGAAAGCGACAGGGTCGGTTGTAGTGGACGAGGAGCCGGCCCCCGTGCACGGTGCGCTCGTAACAGCACTTGCCGCACCGATTGCACAGCGCCTCCCACTTGCGGCGGCGCGCCGCACGACGCGCCTGCATGTGGTGGAGCCGGCTACTGATCCAGCGGCCCAAAATAGCCGAGCTCCCCTCGCCCGCTCCGTTGAATCAAGTACGCCTCGACCTCCAGTGGAATGTACCGCCGGCCGAAGTCACTGTCACTGCGGGAGATCGTCCGCAGGGTATAGCGGCCTTGAGGTGAGTCCAGGACCTCCGCGGCCAGGTCACCAAGCCCTTCGGGTCGGTACAGGTAGTACGAGGAGCCGCCGGCCTCTTCAGTCAGATAGTCCAGGTCCGCCGAGATCTCCTCATCGGTCACGTAGAGCGGGTAGAAGCGAATGTCGTTATTCGCCAGATAGTCCGCGACCTGATCCAGCTGGTAGTCCCGGTAGGATCGAGAGCCAATGCTCCCGGTGGCGACGTAGATCACCGCTCGGCGATTGCGACTCTCCAGAAGCTGTGCGGCGCCGAAGCGCACTCCCAGATCAAAGGACCATCCCGGACCAATGCCTTCGCCGGACTCAGCGGCGGCGACGAGTTGTGCGGCGCTCGACCCGGCGTCAGCCAGAATTGCCGGGTCCTCACCCGCCGCTACCACCCTGATGCTCGCCGATCCGGCGAAACTCTCGGCGACGGCCCGGACCGCTTCAGCAATTCGCGCAGTGTGCTCCCGCGCGTCCGGTGAACGGTCGAGGACAATGGAAACATCCACGGTGTCCTTCTGATACACCGCGTCGGCGACGGCTACCTCTTCGACTTGAAGCTTGTTTTCGGTCACAAGGAAGTTCTCGTCGGTCAGACCTACCACAGGATTCCCCCGGGCATCCTCTACGGAGACATCAATGAAGACCTCCGGGAAGGCGTCTTCCACCACCCGGTGTACCGTCACCGTGAGGCCCGAGTATATCTCGGAGAGGGGGCTCAGGAAGAGCAGACGATCGCGTGACAGGTCGGTTGCCACCAGGTTCTTGTTGGCGTCCACGGCCACAGCGGTAACGCGGCCGGGATATTCCGTCACATCCGAGAACTCGGAAATGACTTCGTTCGACGTGTCCAGGAGCAGGAGCCTCGACCGATCCGCCAGGAGGAGGTGCTGCCGGTCGAAGGTGCGCAGGCCTTCGGGATGCCGCAGCCCTAGGTCCGAGATCTCCCGAAGCAGGTTACCGCTGGTGTCGAAGACGAAGACCGCACGCTCGGCGGAATCAGCGACGTACACGGTGTCGTCGCGCACGACAACGCCCGTCGGTTCGCTGAGGCCGCGAAAGAAGGGTGTCGCGCCACCGAAGCACTGGATGAACTCACCATCGGTGGTGAACTTGCACACGCGGGCGTTCCCCCAGTCGGTCACGTAGAGGACACCGTTACCGTCGTATGCAATGTACTGTGGACCCAGGAGGCTTCCCTCCTCAATACCGCTCGCCCCGAAGGTCGCCTGGCGGCCGCCGTTCGGGCCGACCCTGGCAACGCGGTCCGCCCCGAACTCGGTCACAAAGAGGGAGCCCTCCGCCTCAACCACGTCGAAGGGTTGTACAAAGCCCTGGACGCCGCCCTGGACGCGCCGGAGCACCACCCCGTTGGGGTTCATCACCAGGATCTCATCCGACGCGAAGGAGACTATGTAGAAGCTTCCGTCCGGCCGTGGCCGAACCGAGGTCGGGCTTTGAAAGAGGACACGCTCGCCTACCTGCCCCTGAAGCTGCGTAGTCGTCACCCAGCGCTCGGCCTGCTCCAGGATGGAGGTTATGCTTCGCTCCCGCTCGACCCGCTCGATCACACTCTCCAGGTAGGTGGCGTCATCCTGTCGGGCGGCAACGTACTCCCACTCCGCAACGGCCGCTTCCACGAGTCCGGCGCGATAGTAGGCGTGGCCCAACCACAACCGGGAGAGGAGATCCTCGGGGGTCAGCGCAAGGGCGCGGGAAAATGAACGGACCGCCTCGTTGAACTGGGCGCTGTGGAAAGCTCGAACCCCCCACTGAAACTCCTCCCGCGCCTCGACGCTCTGGAGGTCCACCTGTGCCTCTACATCCCGCAACGGGAGAAGGAACAGGAGCACCATGGGTACGGCGAGGAACAGGAGAATCGGTCGGGACTTCACCCGCCCACCGGCTCGGCCGGTACGGAACATTGCGTTACACACGGCTCACCACCCTCAAGTGCTCGCGAATGGCATCTTCGTCCGGGGCGCGCCGGGAGGCCTCTTCCAGAAGACGCTTCGCATCGTCACGCTTTCCCATCTTGTAGAAGGCCCACCCGAGGGAGTCGAGATACGCCGGATTGTTGGGTCGCGCCTGCACCGCCTGCCGACAGTAGTTCAGGGCGTCGGAGAGGCGGATGTTCTGATCCGCCATGATGAAGCCCAGGGAGTTCTTCGCCGTCAGGTTGTCCGGGTCGATCTCCAGCGCGCGCTCCAGATGGGAAATGCTCGTCGAGATCTTGTGCTGATTGTAGGTTACGTGGGCCAGCGCGGCGTAGACCTTTGCCGACTCGTAGCCCTCTTCGAGGAGCCGCGAGAACTCGAACTCCGCCAGCCGGTAGCGCTCGGTGACGGCGTAGATGTAGCCGAGAATCATGCGGCTCTGGTACTGCTTCGTGAAATCGAGCTCGGCGGTCACCGCCTGCTCGAGATAGAGAACCGCTTCGTCATACCGTTCGAGGTGGGTGTAGCACAGGGCAATGAAGTACGAGAGCTCGGAGAACTCCTCCTCGTCGACATCCAGAGACAGAAGCGCGCGCAGCGCTTCTTCGTACCGCTTCTCCCGGAGTAGCCGAATAGCTTCATCCATGGCGCGTTATGCCTGTTGCCGCAAGAAAGCTGCTTCGCGGTAGGCAGCGTCCTCCTTGTGATTGACAGGGTTTATGTAGATCGGGCTGACCGATACGGAGCCCTGAGAGACGGCGTGCCAATCGGTGCCGGGCTCGAGCTCCGAAGTGACCGGCGCTCCACCCATGAAGAAGTAGACCTCCCCACGCGGGGTCCGGAACTCCGACAGCTTATCATGGTAGATCCGGGTACTTGGCGAAGTGATCTCGACCGGTTTGTTCCACTCCGGTGTGTTGGGACTGTTGATGTTGATGAAGTGGTGCTCGTCCCAGAGGTTGACCAGCTCCTGGAAGTTCTCCCGGACGAACTGAGCGAAGGGTTCGAAGTAGAGCGGCTCGTCGAAGCCGTCGACGGAAAGAGCGATCCCGGGCTTCCCCATGATGGCTCCCTGCCGCGCCGCCGCGGCGGTTCCCGAATAGATAATGTCCGTGCCGAGGTTCGGCCCGATATTGATTCCGGAGACCACCACCTCCGGCTCGATCGGCAGCGCACCGAGGAGACCGAGAATCACGCAATCCGCGGGCGATCCGCTCGAGGCAAAGGCCTGCTCATCAACCTGGAGGCACCGTACGGGATCCTTTATCGTTATGTAATGGGACATCGCGCTGCGCTCGCTCTCCGGTGCGAGGACCCACACATCGTGATCCTGCTCGAGGGCGGCGCGAATTGCCGCGAGTCCGGGGCTGTCGATTCCATCGTCATTGGTCAGTAGTACTCTCATGCATTGCCTCTGGCGCCGTGGGATCTGAGGGGGTTTGGGGTATCGGAATGGACCGCGCCCTCCGCATGGGAACGCGCACGATTAAGCTTCGGACGGAGCCCCTCCCAGACCTCTGCGTCACGACAATTGTACTCCAACCCGCCCGGCTGTTCAACAAATGGGTGGGACTGCGCTATTATCCGCCACATGAATGTGCTCCTCGCGGCCGTCGCCGGCCTCATCATGGCGCTCGCCGTTCCGAACGAGCTGTTCCCCATGGGAAACGGCGTCCTCGGGCTTCTTGCGCTGACGCCGTACTTTCTGGCGCTGATGCGTGTCCGCCGCGCCCGCTGGGCGTCCCTCGTGGGAGTGGCCTTCGCCATAACCTCGACCATCGGCTCCAACTACTGGCTCGCATACTTTCGTGAGTTCTCCGTGTGGACCCTCGGGGGGACCACCTTCGGGTACATGGGATACCACGCCCTCCTCGGCCCCTTCATCTGGCGCATTGCCCATACGAGACCTCACCTGCGCCCGATCCTCCTGGGCATTGCCTGGGGCGGCTACGAATACCTGAAGTCGATCGGCTTCCTGGCCTATCCCTGGGGGCTCATTGCCTTTCCCTTCAACGACATTCCCCTGCTTCTTCAACATGTCGATGTTACCGGCATCTGGGCGACTTCCTTCCTTGCGGCCATGGCCAACGCCCTGATTGCGGAGGTACTGCACCGGCGCGACACGGTGCAACCGATTCTTCCACGGTGGCCCCGGGACCTGCGGTGGTTGCGCGTGACCAATGCGGAGGCGTTGCGAGTTGCCGGGCTTCTCGGCATTCTCGTCGCCGTTGTCGCAGGATACGGCGCGCTCCGGCTGGCTCGGCCACCGGAGGTGACCGACACCATTGAAGTTACTCTGGTGCAGCAGAACATCGACTCCTGGCTGACCGGAAACGAGTGGCCGTCGGTGAAGGCAGCGCAGGACCTGACCAGAGCGGGCCTGGCCGAACGGGAATCTCCGCCGGATCTGATCGTGTGGAGCGAGACGGTTCTACGGAGACCCTTCCCGGAGAACCGTGCGGTGTTCCGGCAACGGCCGGAGGGGGATCCCTTCATTCCCTTCGTGCGCTCCCTGCCAGCGCCGCTGGTTACCGGCGCACCGTCGATACAGAGCGTCGACCCCTTCGAGCCGGTCAACTCCGCGATCCTCCTGGATAGCCGGGGCCGGTACTACGGCTTCTACGGGAAGCGCCATCTCGTTCCCATGGCGGAGAACGTACCGTTCTGGGAGGTGCCGTTCATGCGGCGCTTCTTCGAAAATGTCATTGGTGTGGTCGGCGTCTGGTCCCCGGGAGACCGTTGGGCGGTCTTCGCCATGCCGCGCCATCCCGCCCGTGCGTCCGAGTCCGCCTGGGAAGAGGCGGGGGTTACCGGCGTTCCGCCGGACCCCGCCGAGACCGGCCACGAGGTCGGGACGAGCGTCGGAGATGAGCTGATCCGATTCGGAACACCCATCTGCTACGAGGATTCCTTCGGCTATCTGTGCCGGGAGTATGCCCTCCTGGGGGCTGATCTGCTGATCAACGTCACCAACAACTCCTGGTCTCAAACCAGGTCGGCCCAGATCCAGCACTTCGTCTCGGCGCGGTACCGCGCCGTTGAGAACCGCATGGCCCTGGCGCGGGCTACGAACTCCGGCTACACCGCCGTGATAAATGCTCAGGGCGACGTCCTCGCGGACATTCCGATGTTCGTCCAGGACTACCTCAACGCCACGGTGCCCCTCTACGGCGAGCAGGGACTCACCATCTACAGTCGCTTCGGCGACTACCTGGCACGGTTCTGGATCCTGGTCTCCATTGCAACGCTGGTGGGATTGTACTTTCGGGACCGGCGCCGGATATAGCCCTGGCGTCGGATATAGCCCTGCAGGCGGTGCTTGCGCGGCGCCTGAAAGGCGCGCGCCCCCGCCCATGGAAGGCCCGGCACATACGAGAAGCCAAAAAAAAGACGACGCCGAAGCGTCGCCCTTCACAATTGCGGAGCCGCAGCGTGTGCCGCTTCCCGCAAGCTCTTCGTCGCCGGACGGCTGTCCACCGCCGACGTACCACCGCCGGACGCCACGGCGCCCGACGATGCTCAGCTCTTGATGTTGTACTTCCGCTTGAATCGCTCGACACGTCCTGCCGTATCGACCAGCTTCTGCTTACCTGTGAAGAAGGGATGCGAAGCGCTGGAGATCTCCACGTCAAAGACGGGATACTCGTTCCCGTCCTCATACTTGACAGTCTCTTTGGTCTCTACAGCCGAGCGAGCGAGGAAAAGAGTTCCTGATGCGGTGTCGCGAAAGACAACGGGACGGTAGTTTGGATGAATGCCGTCTCTCATGCTCTTCCTCCCGGCCTCGTTACTCCGCGGTCGGCGATGTATTCATCGACCGCAAGAAGGCCTCATTATTCTTAGTCTTACTCATCCTGTCAATGAGCAGCTCAATGATCTCAGTGTCATCCATGGGGTTGATGACCTTGCGGAGGACCCACATCTTCTGCAGCTCCTCCTCGGTGAGGAGCAGATCCTCACGCCGGGTGCCGGACTTCTTGATGTTGATCGCCGGATAGAGGCGCCGGTCGGCGAGGCGCCGGTCCAGGTTGATCTCCATGTTGCCGGTACCCTTGAACTCCTCGAAGATGACCTCGTCCATGCGGCTTCCGGTCTCGATCAGCGCCGTGGCGACAATGGTGAGGCTCCCACCGTCCTCGATGTTCCGCGCGGCACCGAAGAAGCGCTTCGGCTTATGCAGGGCGT
>CAZZIE010000003.1:0-29455 GCA_964654185.1 uncultured Spirochaetaceae bacterium
AAGGCGGTATCCCAGTGTTACCAAATCATATGTATAGGTTATACTGGTGGGCCAGAAGAAGGTATGCTTGTAATATGCTTCCGGGTCGGCGGTGGCCTCGTCATCCCGGTAGGTTTTCTTTTCATCGAGGTATAATCCCTGAACCCGGTAGAGTGGGGTGGTTGTGATCTTGATTTTTCTTGATGGTTTGATAACGAATTCAGGTCCGATAAAAAGTTCGTTAAGCCATAATCCCTGGGTGATTGTGTCTTCAACAGTGCCGTCAACCGACTTTTCGTATAACAGATTATACCTGGCGCTGTACTTTATGTAAAGCCCTGAGCCACTCCTGTTCATTTGCGCGTGATAAATAAAATTCCCCCAGGCATGGGTGCGGTTTACATCGACATTTGTTGCTGCCTGTAGTGATACTGCTGATAGAAATACTGTAAGAAGAACGAATGATAACTTATTCATGGTAACCCAGCCTTATTATAATAACCGGGTAATTCATACATGGAACTTTGCATATATGCAAGGATAAAATTTTGAAAACAACCCCCTCCCTGCTGCCGCAATGGAGGGGATTATTATTTTTACCTGGTGAAGTCAGTGCTGTAGGTGAGCGCGGTGTAGATGTAATGGTCGTTTATGGTAACCTCGTTCACATCGGAGTCTTCCTTGAATGTGTAATAGTTGGTGTAACCAAGTGTTACGGTAAAGGACTTTGAAGGTTTAATGTTAAATCCTGTCCAGACGGCATTCCTCCAGAAAGTATTCTCCCCTTCATCTCCAGCGGTATGCAGTATGAACACCTCTTCTGCAAGATAGAATGAAAGCATTTTATGCAGCGGGATGTCTACGCCCAGGTAATGCCTGGTGAGAAACTCGTTATCCACGTCAACCTCATTGCCACTGGCATCAGTGTATTCATGCTCGAACCTGTTCCAGAGAATAAGCCTGTACTTGGCGGTAAGAAAACCGAAATTATACGCAATGGTGGTTGGCCAGTGAAGATTATGCTCGTAGTATGACTCCGGGTCAGCATCCTTCTTTTCATCAAGGTAGGTCCCTCTTAGACGATATTGCGGGCTGGTTACCAGCTTGAGTTTTGGTGTAAGCTTCGTTGCGTAGGAAGGACCGATAAACAATTCATTAAGCCACGATCCCTGTGTTTCATCGTCAACAACCGTATCATTTTTTTCTTTTTCATAGTCAAGATTGTTGCGGCTGCTGTACCTTACGAATATGCCAAGTCCGCTTTTGGTGACTTTACCTTTGAAAATAAGATTGCCCCAGAGTTGTGTCCTGGTGACATTGATGTCATTTTGTGCCGCGAACGCAGATGATACCGCGAACAAGATAATAGTAATTACGAATAAGGCTCGCTTCATTCTCAACCTCCATTTTTTATTATTGATTTTGGTGAAAATGTATACTGTATAATATATATCAAGGCAGGTAGATGAGCAAGTTAAAATTAAAGAGTATTCTAAAATAGGTAGATGGTTGAATAGATGTTTTTTTATATGGAAAGCCTTGAATGTTTTACTTGACAGATTTTAGAGCATCATTATCAATTGTGTATCCTGCGTAAAAGCGGGATACCTGCATACGCGCCCGTAGCTCAGCTGGATAGAGCGTCGGACTTCGAATCCGCAGGTCGCAGGTTCGAATCCTGCCGGGCGTACGACAATACAATGGGCCGTTAGCTCAGCTGGTAGAGCAGCAGACTCTTAATCTGCGGGTCACAGGTTCGATCCCTGTACGGCTCATATTGACGCTCGACGTCGGGTCGGGTAGTATTCGCTGCGAGAGTGGTGAAATTGGTAGACACGCCAGATTTAGGATCTGGTACCTTCGGGTGTAAGGGTTCGAGTCCCTTCTCTCGCACCTTACACGCGGCAATTCACCCGCTCTTAACTCGCGCGGGAGTAGCTCAGGGGTAGAGCGCCACCTTGCCAAGGTGGATGTCGCGGGTTCAATTCCCGTCTCCCGCTTGTGCAACGCTTGTGCAAAAGGCGATCCGGCCCGTCCGGATCGCCTTTTCATTATCTACGCCCGCCTGGTGCAGTCGCGGGCCCCCTCGTTTCGCCGTCCCCGCCGGGACGCCGGACACACAGATTACGGAACAGAGGAACCTGATCATGGTACGGGATAAGCAGGTCGAGAAAGAGGACAACGCCTCCGTCAAAGTCACACTTACCGTCGACAAGGACACCGTCAAGGACGAGTACCAGAAGCTCGTGAAGGATTACGCCAAGAACGTCCACGTCAAGGGCTTCCGCAAGGGCAAAGTTCCCCCGGAGGTGCTGGAGCGGAAGTTCGGCGACAGCCTCAAGGCGGAAACGAGCCAGAAGATCGTCGAGGAGAGCCTCAAAGAGATCATTGATGAGATCGATGAGAAACCCCTCCCCTACGCTCAGCCTGAGCTGGTGGACGAGATAGACTTCGACCTGGACAAGGACTTCAGCTTCACCATCCGCTACGACGTGTTCCCCGACATTGAGCTCGGCGAGTACAAGGGCCTGGAGATCGAGGCACCGCAGGTCACGGTCACCGACGAGGACCTCGATCGCGAGCTCAAGGCCATTCAGGAGCAGAACGCCCTGGTCATGGACAAGGAGGAGGGCGCCGTCGAGGACCAGGACGTGGTCACTCTGGACTACTGGGAAGTTGACGAGAACGACGAGCCCGTCGAAGGCACCTCACGAGAGGACTTCGTCTTCACTGTCGGCACCGGGTACAACTACTACAAGATAGACGACGATGTGAAAGGCATGAACGCCGGCGACGAGAAGATTGTCGAGAAGGAATACGGTGAAGACGTCGATATTGAGGAGCTGAAGAACACGAAGAAGCGGATTGCTCTTCGGGTCAAGGCGATCAAGCAGCGCAATCTGCCGGAGCTCGACGACGAGCTCGCCCAGGACGTCAGCGACAAGTACGAGACGCTGGACGACCTCAAGAAGGACATCAAGGAGCGCCTCGACGAGACCGCCCGGAACCGGGAGCGCCAGATGAAGGTGGACGCCCTCATGGACAGGATTGTGGAGAACTCCACGGTGCCCCTGCCGGAGTCCATGGTAGAGGCGGAGCTCGACAACCAGTGGCGCAACTTCGCCCAGCGCTACGGCATGAACCCCGACGACATCGACAAAATTCTCGAGAGTCAGGGCCAGGGCCGGGAGTCCCTCTACGGCGAATGGCGACCCGACGTGGAGAAGAACATCAGGAAGCGCCTGGTGGTGGGAAAGTTGATCGAGGCCGAAGAGGTCGAGGTCTCCGAAGAAGCGATCGAGAAGAAGATCGCCGAGCAGGCCGAGCGGAGCAACATGAGTACCGAGGAAGCGCGGGACTACTTCGAGAAGAACAACCTCATGGAGTACCTCAAGCAGGATATCCAGGAGGAGAAGCTTTTCGACTCACTCCTGGAGTCTGCGACCGTGAAGAAGGGCGAGAAGATCAAATTCCTGGACGCAGTGGGGGGCAATCGTTAAATTCAGGCGCAGCATTCCACGAGAGGAACTTCCAGCATGAATGAACAGATGAACACGCTCGTCCCCATCGTCGTCGAGCAGACAGGCGTAGGCGAGCGCTCCTATGACATTTACTCTCGGCTCCTCAAGGACCGAATTGTCTTCCTGGACGGCCCCATCAACGACGTGACTGCCGACCTGGTGGTGGCGCAGATGCTCTTCCTGGAGAGCCAGGACCCGGAGAAGGACATCAACCTCTACATCAACTCGCCCGGCGGCGGGGTGACCGCCGGACTGGCAATCTACGACACCATGCAGTACATCCGCCCGAACGTGCAGACCATCTGCATGGGCCAGGCCGCCTCAATGGGGGCGCTGCTTCTCACCGCCGGTACGGCCGGCAAGCGCTTTGTCCTGCCCTCATCCCGGGTGCTCATTCACCAGCCATGGGGGGGCGTACAGGGCCAGGCTACGGACATCGGCATCCAGGCACGAGAGATCGTGCGGATGAAGCGCATGATCATTGAGTATTTCGCCCGGCACACCGGTAAGAGCAAAGAGGTAATCGAGTCCGATCTTGAGCGTGACTACTTTATGTCTGCCGAAGAAAGTGTAGAATATGGAATAGTGGACCAGATCCTGAAGAGGGAGCCGAATGAGCAAACAGCGTAACGACAGCTCCAAGGTATGCTCCTTCTGTGGCAAGAGTGCCGACTACGCGCGGCGCCTCATTGCCGGGCCCGGAGTCTACATTTGCGACGAGTGCGTTAACGTCTGCAAACGCATCCTCGACGAAGAGGATGACATTGTTACGACCGAGTTCATTGAGGACGTCCCCAATCCCAGGGAGATCAAGGAGTACCTCGACGACTACGTCGTCGGTCAGGAACAGGCGAAGAAGGTACTCTCCGTCGCGGTCTACAACCACTACAAGCGCATCACCCAGAAGGGTCGAATTCAGGACGGCGTTGAGATCGAGAAGTCCAACGTCCTGCTCATTGGACCGACCGGTACCGGCAAGACGCTCCTGGCGCGAACCCTGGCGCACAAGCTCCGCGTTCCGTTTGCCATTGCCGACGCCACGACTCTCACCGAGGCGGGCTATGTCGGCGAGGATGTCGAGAACATTCTGCTCAAGCTGTACCAGGCTTCGGGGAACAACGTCGCGGCAACCGAGCGCGGCATCATCTACATTGATGAAATCGACAAGATTGCCCGGAAGAGTGAGAACGTGTCGATCACCCGGGACGTCTCCGGTGAAGGTGTGCAACAGGCGCTGTTGAAGATCATTGAGGGCACGGTTGCCTCGGTACCGCCTCAGGGCGGTCGGAAGCATCCGAGCCAGGAGATGATCAAGATCGACACCAACAACATCCTCTTTGTTGTGGGTGGTGCCTTCGTCGGTCTGGACAAGATCGTCGACTCCCGGGTCTCCCAGCACCCCATGGGATTCGGCGCGGACATCCGCGGCCGCTCCGACCGCGACCTGGACAGGGTCTTCCAGCACCTCCATCCGGACGACCTGATTCAGTACGGACTGATTCCGGAGTTCGTGGGACGCCTGCCGATCCACGTGACCCTGCGGGACCTTACCAAAGAGGACTTCGTCCGGATCGTCCAGGAGCCGCGCAACTCCATCCTCAAGCAGTACAAGGCATCCCTCCAACTGGATGATGTAGACCTGGTCTTCGAGGATGAGGCGATTGCAGCCATTGCTGAGAAGGCAATGAGTCAGAAGACCGGCGCCCGGGGCCTCCGCGCCATTGTTGAGAGCGTCATGATGGACATCATGTTCGACATCCCCTCCATGAAGGGGAAGAAGCAGGTGATCATTACCCGCGACGTCATCGACAAGTCCGAGCCGCCGCAGATCATCCAGGACAAGAAGACCGCCTAGCCCGGCCGGCGCCCGGACCTCGGCGAGGGCGCAGCACCGCCCGGCACTCACCGGGCCGTGACGCGTCAGCGTCAGAGCCGAGGCACCCCTCTCCAGGACACCCTGAAGTAGCGTTCAACAACCGCCGCGACCGCCGCGTCGCCGGCGGTTTCTTCCGTCACTGCGTCCGCCGCAGCTTTGACGGCATCCCGGGCGTTGGCAACGGCGATCCCAACCCCGGCCTCCGTAAGCATCTCCAGGTCATTCAGACTGTCACCCACGGCAACGACGGCGTCGAGGGGAATCCCGAGGTGCCCGCACAGCCGGCGAAGCCCCTCGCCCTTTGTGACTCCCGGCGGCATGATTTCCAGGTAGTGCGGCTTGGAAAACGTGGTGATGAAGCGCGGCCCCGGATCGGCACCCCCGGCTCGGCCCGTCCTCTCGCCCGCCGCTGCAGGCAGACCCGAGCCGCCGGCGCCCGCCGCCGCGGCCCCCCCTGCCAGCGACCGGAGCGCCTCGGCGTGATGAAGGAGCTCCTCGGGCTCCCCGATTGCCAGGAGCTTCGGGCTCCCTTCGGGAAGGGCCGCGGCCATATCCTCAACTATGCGATACGACATGCCGGCGTTGTCGGCGTACGCCCGGGACTCCGGCGAGTCGCCCTCAACAACGAACTCCGCCGCTCGGTACCCCTGCAACACCAGATGGTGCCTGCGAGCGTAGGCGGCGATCTCACGAATGATCGCCGGCTCCAGCACGGCCGCCCAGATGTGCTCCGCTCTCCCGTGGCCGGCCACGAGCGCGCCGTTGAAGGCAATGTAGTAGTCCGTATCCCGCGGCGCGAACATGGTGCCGGCGACGCCGCGAATGCTCACCAATGCGCGCCCCGAGCTCAGCACCACCGGAACGCCCGCGTCGCGGAGCGCCGCCAGGGCCGTCACGTTGCGGGCGGGAACGGTCCCGTCGTCGTCCATGAGGGTACCGTCTATGTCGAGCGCGAGCAGTCGCGGTTCTACCTGGGGCATTCAGCAGGATCCTCTCTGATCAATGATCGATGTTCACGTTCACCGCCACCCGCGCCGGCTGTCCCACCCACCCGGCGGCAACCGGCGACCGGCGGTTCAGAAGCGCCAACGCAGAAGTTTCTCGAAGGCGCCGTCCCAGCGGCCGGCACCACGCTGGGCGGCGACGGCTCCGCGAAGGAATTCCCGAGGATAGGGTGATTTCTCCGCATAGGCAATGAGGAGCGCGGACTTTCGCGTCAACGGCGCCTCCGGCGCGGCACCATTGCTCCCGCTCCCACCGCCCCTTCCGACTCCCGCCGCAGGCCCACCCCGTCGCGGAAACCCTTCCATGGCGTGCAGCAACTCGTCCAGGATCGCCTCGTTTGCCGCCCTGTTGGCGTGCTGGACGTAGACGATCTCGTCAACGACGGCTTCGTCGGAGAGCGTGAAGGGCCCGTAATCCTCGGTGAAGTCCGCGATCGGCGCGACTGAGCCGCGCAGAAGGTAGGTCCAGAAGAAAAGATCCGGTCTTCCAGTTTCCGCAGCTGCGCCGTACCAGTCCTCGCGGTGCACCGGCTCGAGTCGATTCACCCGCTCGATCCATCGCGCCCACATGAGATCCGCGTAGCCGTTGAGGTAGCGCTGCGTGAAGGCGCGAACCAGGAGCCGCTGGGTCTGCTCGGAGTCGTTCCCGGCCCGGGGAAGATCGGACCGCATTACCCACGCTCTCTCGACCACTTCCCGCCACGTCCCGGCAGGCGGCGGAGCAGACGGACCGGCTCCGTCCCTCCCCTCGCCCTCTTCGGTCGCGCCGTCCTCGGTCGCGCCGTCCTCGCTCGCGCCGTCCTCGGTCGCGCTTTCCCCGGTCACGAAGCGCGTGATCGCCCCGGCGATTCGGTAGTCCACGTAGGCGTTCATTCGGTAGCTGGCGGTCAAGCCGCGCAGATACTCACGGTGCCGCGCCACGGACTCGCGGTGAAGCGCGTCAGCCGCCGCTCCGGAACTCTCGGCCGGACCGCCGCTCCCGACGGCAAGCGTTACCTCCACGTCGTAGCGCACGGCCGGATCGCGCCCCTCGGTGGGGCCCGCCTCCGCCTGAACCGCTGCGGGGAATGACGCCACCGTCGTCAAAGCGACAAGCACGGCGAGAAATGAACGGGAACTGGGTGGTGTACGCAGGCTTATACGGTGAGACATCATGGCAACCCCGCACATAGTGCCGATTTCTCTGCCCACGGGCAACGGGGAACGTTGCGGCCGGGCAGGAACCGGCGTGAGAGGACAAAGCCACCCGGAGCGGGTCGCCGCCGCCAACGAATGGTCCCGACCGGGGCGCGGCACCGTGAGCATCGACCTTATTAAATTTGACCGGAAAAGTCATGTATTCAAGAATGTATGCACGCGCCTCACTCCAGTCCGGCGCGTGAAGGGGGCCATGATGGCGGAACAGACCTATGCACCGAGCTTCGACTGGCAGGCGGGAGCGAGGATCCAATCGATGGAGCAGTACCGGGAGATGTATGAACGCAGTATCTCGGATCCGCACGGCTTCTGGGAGGAGCAGGCCAGACAGCGTCTCAGCTGGGATGTGGACTTCCACGGGATCGAGGACAGCGATTTCGAGCATGGAGTTGTCGCGTGGTTCCTCGGCGGCAAGCTCAACGCCGCCTGCAACTGCCTGGACCGGCACCTGCCGACCCGGGGGGACAAGACCGCCATCATCTGGGAGGGAGACGATCCAGGAGAGTCGCGGCATATCACCTACCGGGAGCTCCACCGAGATGTGTCGCGCATGGCGAATGTGCTGCGCGCTTACGGCGTGCGAAAAGGGGACCGCGTCGCCATCTATCTGCCCATGATTCCGGAGGCCGCCGTGGCCATGCTGGCGTGCGCCCGGATCGGCGCGGTCCACACGGTCGTCTTCGCCGGCTTCAGCGCGGAGGCGCTCCGCGACCGCATCAACGACGCCGGGGCGGTGGCGGTGATCACCGCCGACCAGGGGGTGCGGGGCGGCAAGATCATCCCGCTCAAACGCACCGTGGATGAGGCAACCATGGCGGCGCCGAGTGTCCGGCACGTCTTCATGGCGCACCGGACCGGCGCCAAGGTGCCCTTCTTCCCGCCCCGGGACGTACACCTGGAGGAAGTCATGGCGCAGCAGCGCCCCTACGCGCCGGCGGAGTCCGTGGACGCCGAGGACACGCTCTTTCTCCTGTACACCTCCGGCAGCACCGGCAAGCCCAAAGGCATTGCCCACACCACGGCGGGATACCTCCTCTACACATCCATGACCCACGAGTACGTCTTCGACTACCGCGAGGACGACATCTACGCCTGCGTAGCCGATGTGGGCTGGATCACCGGGCACAGCTACGTCGTCTACGGCCCCCTTGCCAACGGCGCCACCACCGTCATGTTCGAGTCCACGCCGGTCTACCCGGACCCGGGGCGCTACTGGGACATGGTGGAGCGCCACCGGATCACCCAGTTCTACACTGCGCCGACGGCACTGCGCGCCGTCGCCCGGGAGGGCAGCGACTGGGTCACGAAGTACGACCGCAGCTCCCTGCGCATCCTGGGCACCGTGGGCGAGCCGATCAATCCCGACACCTGGGAGTGGTACTACCGGGTCGTCGGGGAGGAGCGCTGCGCCGTCGTCGACACCTGGTGGCAGACCGAAACCGGCGGCATCATGATCACGCCGCTCCCGGGAGTCACCCCCATGAAGCCGGGGTCGGCCACGCTCCCCTTCTTCGGCATTCAGCCTGTCTTGCTGGATGAGAAAGGCACTGAGATCGATGCTGACGGCACCTCGGGTCTGCTGGCGATCAAACGCTCCTGGCCGGGCATGGCCCGGACCATTCAGGATGACCACCCTCGCTTCGTGTCGACGTATCTCGCGCCCCACCCGGGATACTACTTCACCGGGGACGGCTGTCGCCGGGATGAGGACGGCTATATCTGGATCACCGGGCGCGTCGATGATGTGATCAACGTCAGCGGCCACCGCATGGGCACCGCAGAGGTCGAGTCCGCCCTGGTAAACCACCCCGCCTGCGCGGAAGCGGCGGTAGTCGGCTTCCCCCACGAGATCAAGGGACAGGGAATCTTTGCCTACGTCGTTCTTGCAGAAGGGTGGGACGACGACGCCGAGCTCGTCGGGGAGCTCCGGGCGGAGGCGCGCCGGCGGATCGGCGCCATTGCAACGCCGGACCACGTGCTTGTCACAAAGGGCCTCCCGAAAACGCGGAGCGGCAAGATCATGCGGCGGATCCTGCGCAAAGTTGCCGAACGGCGCACCGATGAGCTCGGGGACACCTCGACCCTGGCGGACCCGACGGTCGTAGACGCCCTCATCCAGGCGCGCTCCGCCCTTCCGGACGAGTGTGTGTCGTTACAGGGATGTTTTGATTAGGTGAGGCGGCGGGGCAACCGGAGCCGGGCCGCAGCGACGGGAGTCGCCCACATAGCAGGCGGGGCCGCCCGCCTGGCGGCGCGCCCCGGTTGGCGGAGGACCGCCCGCCTGGCGGCGGACCCCGCGCCGGCGCTACGCGAAGGTGTCTACGCGATTGCCCAGGGCTTCGTCGCTGACCGTGGTCTGGTCGCTCTGAGCTTCTCCGGTCTGCAACATTTCGGCCATGGCGGCGCCCTGCTCTTCGGATACACCGATAGCCTTGTCGAGGACGGAGGTCTGAACCTGATTCGCAAGCTGTAGTTGACTCATGTCGGTTGCGGCTGCTGCAATTTGATCTGCCATAGTCGCACCTCCTCTGCGCATGAATCTAACAACCCGCCGGCGTGACGACAACGGGGTAGAAGCAATCCGCTTTACAACCTTCCGGAGAGGGCCTAGCATTACGGCATATACCGGAGAACACCACGGAGTTGCCCCATGGCTACGATCAGCGTCAACGGCATTACCATTCACTACGAGCACAGGCGTGCGCCGACCGGTGCGGATGCGGCGGTGCCGCCGCGGGGAGAGACGGTCGCCCTGCTGAACGGCGTCATGGCGTCGACGTCGAGCTGGGAGTACTACGCCGGTATCCTGACCGGCGCCGGCTACGATGTGCTCATGCACGACTTTCGGGGACAGCTCCTCTCGGAGAAGCCGGAGGGGCCCTGCACCTTCGCTCAGCACCGGGAGGACTTCCTGCAGCTGTGCCGAGCCCTGGAAATCGGCGCATGCCACCTGGTCGGCACTTCCTACGGCGGCGAGACGGCAATGCGCATTGCCATGGACAGTCCTGACACGGTGAAGTCCCTCGTCATCATTGATTCGGTCAGCGAGCTGGACTCCCTGGTCGAGCGCTTCGTACAGTCGTGGATTGCCCTTGCCGAGACGGGAGACACCTCCCTGTTTTATTCAAACGTCCTGCCCTCCCTCTACTCCCGGAGCTTCCTCCGGGATCAGTCTGCAATGATCGACGGGCGCGCCGAGCGAATGAGGGAGTTGCCTCCCGATTACCTCCGCGGTCAGATCGAGCTCTACCGCGCCTTCCTGAAAGACGTCACCATGACCCCGGAGCTTGCGAAGATACAGGCGCCGGCGTTGGTGGTCTGCGGCGCGGAGGATATCCTGAAGCCGGTGCGCTTCTCGGAGATCATTGCCCGGGAGATACCGACCTCGGAGCTCGTGGTTATTCCCGACTGCGGACACGTGGCGGTCTTCGAGAAGCCCGAGACTCTGGCTACGCTCATCCTGGGCTTCCTGCAGCGTCACGGGTAGCGCGACGGGTAGCGCCGGGTTGCACCCCGCCGGATGCGATACACTGAGGAGTGTCATGAAAGAGTTCGTCGGTGTTCGACAGGAACCGGGCTCCTTTCGCCGTCTTTTCACGGGGAACGGTCTGGATCTCTACGTCTGGTACGAGGACGACCACGCCACCATCCGAGGCTTCGAGCTGGTATATCCCCTGCGTGGACGTCACAAGTCCATCATCTGGCGGAAGGGCAAGGGCTACCGACACAGCACCATAGACGATGGAGAGCGCCCGCGGTACAAGCGATCGCCCATCCACACCCCCGACGGTGCCTTCCGCAGCGAGGCGCTAGCCCGGTACTTCGCAAAGGTAAGCCGGGAGATCCCCGGGGACGTGCGAAGAACCGTATACAAGCAGCTCCTCGCCTTCGAGGAAGAGCGCGTGGATCCCCTGCTGTAGGCCTCCGCACCGCCGCCCCTGCGACATCCGCCCCGCCTCCCCTGTTACAGGTATTTAAATTATAGTGCACTATGGAGTTTTTCGATTGGCGTTATCGCCGCAGATCGAGCTCAGGTGTGGCACGTGTGACATCGACGGGTTGCACCGTTGTAAAATGCTTTATATAAAACACTTATGCGGTGGCCGATGAGCATCCGGGCGCAGCCTGTAACCATCGTTCCAGATGGATCTTTAGAATCCAATGCATTTCCCTTGACTTCTCCGGTCGGGTTCGGTAGCGTTTAAGCCGTACAGTTTAGAAGGTTTCTTTGCCTGGCATCCCACCGCGCCTCCGGCAGCCGCCTGATGGTGCAAATCAGCGAACGATTACGGGAGTGTCGAAATACGGTGGAGAACCGCCGTGCGGGCGGTGTACGTCCGTGCGTCGACGAATTCCCCAAGGAGGAACGATATGACTACCCTACGAAGACTCATTGTCTTGGTTGTGGCGCTGGCCCTGGTCGCCGGCATGGCTTTCGCAGAGGGAAGCCAGGAGAGCGGCTCCGGAGAGCCGGAGATGGAGGAGAAGGGACGCGTCGAGCTCGCCTACGTCGAGTGGGCACGCGCCGTAGCCGTCACCCACGTTGCGGGTGAGATGCTCGACCGCATGGGTTACGACGTCCGACTCAACAGCGTAGCCAACGCCGCCATGTGGCAGGCCGTCGCCAGTGGAGATGCGGATGCGCACATGACCGCATGGCTCCCTGCAACTCACGGCATGTTCTACGGACCGGAAGGCGAGTTCACCGACCAGGTCGAGGATCTCGGCGTGATCTACGAAGGCGCCGGACTCGGACTCGTGGCACCCGCCTACGTGGAAGAGGACAGCATTGAAGACCTGGTCGCCAACCGAGACAAGTACGATGGCGAGATCGTCGGCATTGACCCCGGCGCGGGCATGATGCAGCAGCTCGAGCAGGCAATTAACGACGACGTCCTTGGCCTCGGCGCAATGACCCTCCTCGAGGGAAGCGGCCCGACCATGACCGCCGCTCTTGCGGATGCTATCGACAACCAGCAGCCCGTCGTCGTAACCGGCTGGCGGCCGCACTGGAAGTTCGCCCGTTGGGACCTGAAGATTCTCGAGCAGTCCAGTGAGGTCTTCGGCGATGCCGAGAACATCCACCTCATTGTGCGTCAGGGTCTGGAGGCGGATCAGCCTGAGGTGTACAGCTTCTTCGCCGACAGCGACTGGCAGAGCCTGAGCGTCGGCTCCGTCATGGCGGACATTGCCGACGGCATGAGCCCGGAAGAGGCTGCCGCCGTCTTCGTCGATGAGAATGTCGACATGCTCAACGGCATCCTGCCTTCCGGCATGAGCCTCTAAGAGGTTGAGCTCCCAGAAGGTCGAGCCCCTCAAAGGTTCATGACCTTTCCTCTGCGCCGCAACATGCGGCGCCGACACGACCGCCCCGGTTACCGGGGCGGTTTTTTTTGCCTGCACGCCCCCGTCCGCCGCTGCGCACAGCCGCGCCCCGCCGCACGCCGCGCCCCGCCGCACGCCGCGCGGGCGGCACGGGCGCACGTTGTCGTCGGCGGTGTCGACAGTGTACCTTGGACGGGCACAGCCGCGCGGAAGGGCGCGGACACTCGCGGAAGGAGCAGTGCATGAGTCAGTATCACGAGCCCCCCAATGAAGTACCTGATCACATACGGGACTACACGCGGATCCTGGTGAGCCTCAAGGAGGAGATCGAGGCCGTCGACTGGTACAATCAGCGCATCGAGCTGGCCACCAACGACATGGCCCGGCGCATCCTGGAGCACAACAAAGAGGAAGAGATGGAGCACGCCTGCATGGCCCTGGAGTGGCTCCGGCGCAACATGCCCGGGTGGGATGCGGCCATGCGCACCTACCTCTTCACGGAGAAAGACATCCTTGAGCTGGAGGAAGAGGCTGAGGGCGATGCCGACGCGCCTGCCTCCGCGTCCGGCAAAGGAATGACCTCGGGCGATCTGGGCATTCGACGCCCCAACCCGGTCCCCCGTGATGAAGGAGGCCCCAGATGAACCGATTTCGACGTGAGCTCGCCCCCATTACCACCCAGGCGTGGAACGAGATCGAATCCCAGGCGCGGCGCTTCCTGGTGAACACCATGTCGCTCCGCCGCGTGGTGGACGTGAGCGGCCCCCATGGGCCTGCCTTCGGCGCGGTGCCGAAGGGCCGTCTGGTCGTTCCGGAGGATCAGCCGGATTCCACTGCACAGGTCGGCGTGAATCGGGTACAGCCCCTTATCGAGGTGCGGGTTCCCTTCGAGCTGAACCTCTGGGAGCTGGACAACATGGAGCGCGGTGCATCCGACATTGACCTGAGCCCCCTGGAGACCGCGTGCTGGGATCTGGTGCGCTTCGAGGAGGAGACCGTCTTCAACGGCTTCGGGCACGCCGACCTTGAGTCGCTGGTGGAGCTCGCCGGACAGCAGGCGGTATCCTTCGGCGGCGACATGGTGAACTTCCTGGAAGCGGTGGCCCAGGCATCCACCCAGCTCCACAAGTCCATGGTGGAGGGCCCCTACGCACTGGTGGTGCCCGAATCGGTGTGGCGCTACCTCTCGAGCATGATCGACGGCCGGCCGCTGCGGCGCCACGTGGAGTACCTTCTGGACGGACCGGTGATCTTCTCTCCCTTCATTCCGCAGGCCATGCTCGTTTCCACCCGCGGCGGTGACCTGGAGCTGGTACTGGGTCAGGACGTGAGTGTGGGCTTTGAGAACGCCACCACCCAGACGGTGAAGCTCTACCTTACCGAGTCCTTCACCTTCCAGGTTCACGATCCGAACGTCATGGTCTTCATCCGCTGACATACGACGTACCGGGGCGGTGACACCCGCAGCGGTGCCGGGCCGGCTGATGCACGGGACCAGCCCGGTGCACTATAGTAGCCTCCATGGAGTCGGATATCGTTTCGACACTCCTGGAGGCATTCGTCTCCCTGAGAGATCTCCTCAACGAGCACGCACTCTTCGGCGTGGGCATTCTCCTGGTGATCGGCTACGGCCTCGGGAAGCTCGCGGCGACGGTGCGTCTCCCGGAGATAACCGGATTCATCATTGCCGGGATCATCATGGGGGAGTCGGTAACGGGAATCATTCCCCGCCACATGGGAGAGGATCTCAAGCTCGTTACGGAGGTCGCCCTCGGGCTGATCGCCATTACGATCGGCGGTGAGTTCTACGCTGCCAAGCTCCGCCGCCTGGGCAAGGCCATTGTCATAATCACCCTGGTGCAGATCCTGGCGACCTTCGTGGCGGTGTCACTCGCCCTGGTTCTCTTCCGGCTCGAGCTTCCCTTCGCGCTTCTCATGGGCGCCATTGCCTCGGCAACGGCTCCGGCGGCAACCGTCGCGATCGTTCAGAGCCTGCGGGCGCAGGGCAAGTTCATCGACTACCTCTACGGTGTCGTGGCACTCGACGACGCCGGCGCGGTGATCCTCTTCGGCGTCACCTTCGCCGTCGTGTCGGGACTCATTGGTTCGGTGGAAGCTCACGGAGCGGCTCTGGTCTACCACGCCTTCGCCGAGGTGTTTCTGTCGGTGGTCGTCGGCGTCGTGGTGGGCGTCCTCATTCATCTCTTCGTCCGGAAGAAGGCCAACCCCAACGAGGTTCTCATTCTCACCCTGGGGATGCTCTTCATATCAACAGCCGTAGCCATCGTTTTCAATCTCTCCCCTCTTCTCACCAACATGGCGGCAGGGACCGCCATCATTAACCTCTCCCCGCGGAACCACCGGATCTTCCGGACCCTGGAGCCCTTCACCCCGCCGGTGTACGCGCTCTTCTTCGTCATAGCAGGGACGGAGCTGCGGCCGGCGGTGCTCATGCAGGGGCAGATTCTGCTCCTCGGCGCCGTGTATATTCTGGCGCGCGCCGTCGGGAAGTACGGAGGCGTCTATCTGGGGGCGTCCATGAGCGGGGTCGAGCGGCCCATTCGCAACAATCTGGGCATCTGTATGCTCCCGCAGGCGGGCGTGGCAATCGGCCTGGTCCTGGTGATTCAGGCCTCTCCGATCACGAGAGGCCTGCCCCCGGAGTCGCTGCAGATCGTCGAGACCATGGTCAACATCATCCTCTTCAGCGTCTTCGTGAACGAGATCGTCGGGCCGCCCCTGTCCAAGGCGGCGATCATCCGCGGCAACATGATGGAGGCGTAATGGAAATCTACGAAATCCTGGACAAGCGCTGCTGCACTGTGGAGCTTAGCGGACGCACCAAGGATGACGCACTCCACAGCCTGGCAAACCTGGCGGTCAAGAGTGACCGCGCGGCCGACCTTGATCCCGCCATGATCTACGAACGCCTTGCCGAGCGGGAGTCCCAGGGTTCCACCGGCTTCGGCAACGAGTTTGCCATTCCCCATGCGCGGATCCCCGGTATGAGCGAGTTCCTGCTCTTCATTGCAGTCGCTCCGAAGGGCATGGACTTCGATGCCCTGGACCGCAAGCGCGTGAAGCTCTTCTTCGTGATCCTGGGTCCCCCCGAGGAGGTCACGGAGCACCTGAAGATCCTCGCCTCGGTCTCCCGCGCCGTCGCCCACACCAACCTGAAGACCGAATTGCTGCGGAGCCCCTCGGTAACCGCACTGTACGAGGCGTTCCTGCGCAACATAGAGTCCGGCGGCCGGGAGCGAACCGAGCAGCGCACCATGCAGCTGCTCGTCCTCAACCTCTACGACGAGGACCTTCTCTACGCCGTCCTGGAGATCTTCATTGAGGAGGGCGTCGAGGGCGCCACCATCCTCGACTCCGCCGGCATGGGCCAGTACATCTCGAACGTGCCCCTCTTTGCCGACTTCATCGGCTTCATGCGCCAGAACAAGCACCAGAGCAAGACCATCCTGACCCTGGTGCCGCAGGAGCACACCCAGGACCTGATCACTCGCATTGAGGAGGTAAGCGGCGACCTGGACAAGAAGCAGGGCGCCATGATCATGGTTCTGGACGTGAACTACCTCAAGGGCAGCATGAAGATGATCTGACGGGGGCGCGGCTTGCACGCGCGAGAAGCGAGATAGTATACTCCGACTAGATATCTGGACAGGAGGCACATGTTGAAATCGCGAATCGCCCTGCTGTTAGTTCTCCTTGCCCTCGTCGCCGGTCTTGCGGCGGCTCAACAAGCAGAGGATCTCATCGACAATCCGTCGAGCATGTTTGTGCGCACCATCTTTCTGGATACCGTCTACACCCACAAACTCGGATTCAAGGTTACCTACACCGCAAATGACTACTCGAGGCAGGAGTTGTACCTGCCCCAGGGGTGGTTTACTCGCGCCGGCTCCCAGGGGCAACTGGTGAATACCTACTCCGAAGCAGCGCCTTACATGGACGTCTTCTACGATAACGGGGAGTTCTCCCACGTGCGCCTGTACGTGCCGGTCGACCGCAACCACCTTGCCTGGGAAACGCTCCAAGAAGAAGGAGTAGAGGACAACTTCAACGTCGAGACGGTAACGCTGGACTAGCAGAAAGCAGGCTCATCCCCAATGCCTTCTCCCCATCCCGATGCGGCCGGGCAGAATGTGGAGAGTGCCGCAGCAGCGGGCACTCACCCGACGAGATCTCACCCGTCATCCAGGCTCCCGGACCCGGGCCGAAAGCTTCTGGACTTCCTGGCTGAACACGACACCTACTACCTGGTTGGACACATTGAGCCCGACGGCGATTGTCTGGCCTCGAGTCTTGCCCTTGGAAGCTATCTTGAGCGCACCGGAAAGCGGGTCAAGCACTTCAACGAAGGACCCTTCTTTCGGCCCGAGGTGAAGCGATTCGAGGATCGCTTTCGGACGAATCTGAGCAAGGATGAGGTCCTCGCGGATGAGAATCCCGCAGCCGTCATTCTGGACTGCTCGACCCCCGAACGCGTTGGAAACCTCGGCGCCGCGCTGCGAGATCTCCCGGCCGCAGTAATCGATCACCACTCCGCCGGGGAACCCTACGGCGACGTGACATACATCGTTCCGACCGCGCCGGCAACGAGCCTGCTGGTTCAGAAGACAATCGAATCGGCCGGTGCATCGCCGACCACGGAGGAAGCGGAGTACATCCTCTTCGCTCTCTCCACCGACACGGGGTTCTTCCGCCACCTCGACGTGGGCTCGGGCGAGGCCTTTGAAGCGACGGGCCGCCTGGTTACGGCCGGGGCATCGCCCAAGAAGGTCTTTGAGATGATCTACGGCGGCAAGAGCCTTGCCTCCCGGAAGCTCATGGCGCGCCTCATGATGCGCGTGGAGACACTCCACGAAGGGCGCTACATGGTCACTTACGAAACCGCCCGGGACACCGCGGAGTTCGGCCGCGAGAATCGCGACTCCGACACGCTCTACCAGCTTCTCATGGGAACGCGCGGCTGCGAAGTAGTCGCGCTGCTCCGGGAAGAGACCAGTACCTCCTGCACGGGCAGTCTGAGATCGAGTAACGATGTCGATGTCGGCCTCATTGCGAAGCGCTTCGGCGGCGGTGGTCACAAGCGTGCCGCAGGTTTCCTGGTCGAGCGCCCATGGCAGACCGTCATGGAGGAGTTGAAAACCATCCTTCATGACGTGCACGCCTCCCGCTAAGTAGTTCGCCGCCCTTTGTAACCAAACGTAACAGTGGACGGCGCCACGGCATCCTCTCTCTACAAGCCCGCACTGCTTCCGGCACGTCCGTTGCTCCTCTCCCCCCGCTCATGACACGAGGGGGGTGCGATGACGCGACTAACGGAGGCGGTCCTCCGATATCAGCAGACGGGAATCGGACTCGAACGCGCCTACGGAGAAGCCGCGCTCCTGGTCTACGAGTATCCCCGCCGCCGCTTCGGATTCAGCGAAGACGACTGCGGCGAGTTTCTGCTCTTCTTCCACCGGTCACTCCTGAGGCTCATTGACCGCTATCGAGACACCGGCCGCACCTTCGAGGCGTACCTCTACGGCACCATGAAGTGGCAGATCCGCACCTTCGCCCGGAAAAAACGCCGCAGCGCCGTCCGCTACGAAGTGGTAAACCATCGTGACCTCTGGGAGGAGATCCACCCCCGCTACTACGCCGCCTCCATAACCGAATCCACACAGGAAACCGGCTTTGTCCGCGAAGCCGAACCGAAGCTTCTGGTATCGGGAAGTCTTGAGATCGATGCCGACGGCCGCCTGGTCGACCCTACCATGCGGCGCCGCGTGACCATCCTGGCGTTGAAGGCGTGCCTCCACCTGGACGACACCCTGATCCGCGCCGTTGAGCACGCTGCCGACCATCAGCCCGGCTGGCTGCAGGACCGTCTCGCCGAGGCTCGGGCGTACATGCGCCGACGAACCGACCGCCTGCGATCCCTCCAGATGCGCCGAGTCCGCGCCTACTACAACCTGCGGCGCGCCCACGATACGCTGCGCCTGGCTCCGCCGGGCCCCGCCGCCGACTCTGCGATGCGAAGTGTTGCAGTGTGGCATCGGCGACTGCGCCTCATTGAGAATGCGATCTGCCGCGTGCCCCGTTCCCCGACCAACGGAGAGGTCGCCGAAATACTTGGCGTCCCCAAGGGTACGGTCGACTCCAGCCTCTTCTACATGAAGCGGGTATACTCCGGTACCAAGCGGCCACGTTCGGCAACAGGCCGAGACAGAAGGTGAGCTGATTGGGTAGGATCGGGGCCATGACACTGTTGCTGGCATCCGGAAACACCCACAAGCAGCGCGAGTTTTCCGAGCTCTTCGGCGAGAATGTCGTGCGCATTCCCCGGGACTTTGGAATCGACTTTCACCACCCCGAGACAGGGACGACCTTCCTCGATAACGCCCTCGGGAAGGCGCAGGCGCTCCACGCGCGGTGCCGGAGCGCCGGTATTGATGAGATACCCGTCATCATTGCCGACGATTCGGGCATCTGCGTGAACGCCCTCGACGGCGGGCCCGGGCTCTATTCGGCCCGCTTTGGAAGCGACCAACCCAACCCGCCGACCACCGACGCCGAACGGACGGCGCTGCTTCTGCGAAAGCTGGAGGAGGCGGAGGACCGCCGGGCGCACTACACCTGCGCCATGGTGGCTCTCCTGGAAGAGGAACGCTTCGTCGTCGCTCAGGAAACCTGGCACGGGGAGATAGCCCGGGAAGCGTCGTCGGGCACCGGCGGCTTCGGCTACGATCCGGTGTTCCTTGTGCCCGACCTGGGTAGGACCGTCGCCGACATTGAGCCGGATGAGAAGAACCTCATCTCCCACCGCGGCAAAGCCGCCGCACGCATCCGCGCCCTCCTGGAGGTATCGCCACCGGTCGAGTAGCTGCGCCGCCGTCAGGCGGTGGCAATAAGCGCGGGGCAACTGAAGCGTCTCACGTTGAAGCGGCAGAAGCAGTTGGGGTGTAGGACCTCATGGAGCATGTAACGCTCCAAGGAGGTTCAGTCATGACGAAGTCGACCAGGAAGCGTGCAGGGACGGGTGCACGCCCCGCAATGATGGCCATTCCGACACTCGCGGCCCTCGTGCTGTTCGCACTGATGCTGACGGCGTGCAGCAATCCGGCCGCGGACACCCCGCCCGAGGATGGCAACGACACCGCCTCACCCACGGCGGAGCAGCAGAGTGCTCCACCGCCTTCAGTCGATCCGCCGGGAGGCTCCTTCGAGTATCCACCGGTGGTGACGCTGACATCCGAAGAGTCGAACGCCGAAATCCGGTACACCCTGGACGGCACGGAACCGACCGTCGACAGCACTCTCTACGAAGATCCTTTTGAACTTCCCGTCTCGCGGAATCCCGTGGCCCTTTCCCTTCGAGTCTTCGTTGACGGCATGGATCCCAGCGCCGTGGTCGCAGAGGAGTATGGGATAGAGCGCGGGCCCGTCCTGACCATCCAGGTGGTCGGGAGCGGAACCGTCACACCCGAACCGGATGCCGGCAGGTATCGATGGGATGAGTCGGTGACCCTCGTCGCCGCACCCGAAGATGGGCACACCTTCGCCGGCTGGAGCGGTGATCTCTCCGGAACCGATCCGTCCGGGACGGTGACCATGGAAGCCGACAGGAACGTCACAGCCACCTTCGAGGCGGATGCCGGGACGAACGGCCTCTCCAACGCGCTTCGCGGCGGCATTGTCCTCAACGAATTCCTTCCCGATCCGTCCGGCCCGGACGCAACCGTAGATACCGACGGAAACGGCACCGCCGCAGATGCAGACGAGTTTGTCGAGCTCTACAACGCCTCGACGGACGCCGTGGATCTGGCGGGTATCCAACTCTGGGACGCCGGCTACGGCAACTGGTTTACCTTCCCCGAGGACAGCGTCGTCGAGGCGGGAGGCTACGCGGTGGTGGTAGCCGGCGTTCAGGACGGCGGGGCTCTGCCGGGCGTGGCGGCCGGGAGCGTGATCTTCGGCGCCGGCCGCGGAGGCAGCGTTCTCAACAACGGAAGCGACAATCTCGTCGTACTGGACCCCGGGGCGGACGCCTACCTCCAGGCGCTCTACAACGGCGACGACGCGGACGAGCCAAGCGCCGACTACTCCGACTTTCCCGCCAGTGCATCGATAGTCGACGGTGTGGAAGACTGGGGCAGCGATGTGGACGGCAACTCCCTCGCACGACTACCGGACGGCACCGGTCTTCCGAACGTCCACGGGGATGGTGCCAACGGCGCGGCGTCGCCGGGCGGCTCGAATGGGCCGGCCCCGGCCGACTCGGCCGGTCGGGCCTCATTGCCCTGACCGCCGCAAAACAGGGATTCTACCGGGAGCCCGATCGAAGGTGCTCATAGTCTCCATTTCTCCTTCGGGCCCCGCGCCATCGGGCTCCCAGCGGCGCGGGGCCCGTTCCTTCAGGCAACTCTTCACCTGCTTGCCCCAACCGGGCAGTTCGAATAGCGTTAGGGGCCATGAACGCTCCGAAACGTTACGCCGACACCATTTCGGTGCCGAGCATGGTCACGGACACCCGCGACCGGCTGACGGTGCCGGGAATAGCAAAGCTCTTCGAGGAGCTCGCGTGGCAGCACGCCCGGCGGCTGGGCGTGGACTTCACCGACGGGGGTGACCACTTCTGGGTTCTGTCGCGGCTCCGCGCCCGGGCGACCTCCCTTCCAACATGGTCCCAGCGGATCGATCTGGAGACGTGGCCCTCCGGCATCTCCCGGCTCTTCGCCTGCCGGGAGTTTCGCATTGCCGACGAGAACGGAACGGATCTTATTCGAGGAACGAGCCGCTGGCTCGTCATGAGTGCGTCATCCGGGCGACCGGTCCCTCCTGGCCGCGCCCTGGACGTGAACCTCATCCCGACGAATCCCGCCATTCTTGACGAGGAACCGGAGAAACTCTCTCCGGAGGAGTCCGCGCAGGCCTTGTCCCGGGTCGTCGTACGCTACGGTGACCTGGATCGCAACCGCCACACCAACAACACGCGCTACGCCGTCTGGATGCTGGACACCCTTCCTCCGGAGGTGCTGGAAGACCACGTCATCACCGATTTCGATATGAACTTCACCGCGGAGTCCCACTACGGCGATGAGCTCACGGTCATGGCGACGCCGATCGAGGGCACATATCGCGGCGCACCCCTGGAGTACCGAAGCCACCTCCTGCGCGATCGGGATGAGGCCGTGGTCGCATTGGGCCGTTTCAATCTGGCACCTGCCGATGCCCATGGGGGACCGTCGTGAGCACCCGCGTTCCGGTTGATGTGATCATTCGCCTCTTCACGGCCGAAGACTACGGGGCGGTTCGCGCCCTCTGGGAGGCAACGCCGGGAGTCCAGCTCACCGACGCGGATGAGCCCGACGGCGTTGACGCGCCGGCGGGAATCCGCCGCTTTCTTGAGCGGAACCCCGGGCTCAGCTTCGTCGCGGTGGCCGAGGTGACTCCGGATGCAGAGGAAGAGATCGTGGGGGCGGTCATGGCGGGCACCGACGGTCGACGAGGCTACCTTCATCATCTGGCGGTGCGGCCGGATCACCGGAGCGTCGGCATCGGCACGGCTCTTGTAGATGCCGCCATCCGCGCTCTGCAGGCGCAGGGTATCGCGAAGACCCACCTATTCGTGGTTGCGGAGAATGAGTCGGGCTCGCGGTTCTGGCAGCGGAGAGGCTGGACCAGACGCTCCGATCTGCACATGTACTCGCTGACTCACCGAGCGCGACCGGAGGAGTAATCGCGGCACTGCGGTGCGACATCCCTTTGGCACGGCGCTCGAAGTTTCGCGGCGAATGGCGTACACTGGCTGGCAGTGGCCTCGAAACAGATCATCGCAATGGGCGGCGGAGGTTTCTCCTCGGAACCGGACAATCTCGTGCTGGATCGCTACATCCTCCAGCAGCTGGCGACCGAGCGGCCGCGAGTGTGCTTCCTGGCGACGGCAAGCGGAGACGCCGAAGGTTACCTCTTGAGCTTCTACACCGCCTTCACGGGACTGGGCGCTCTCCCGTCGCACCTCTCGCTCTTTCGCCCGGGTACCGCGGATTTTCAGGACTTTCTCCTCCAGCACGATGTCATCTATGTGGGCGGGGGCAACACCCGAAGCATGCTGATTCTCTGGCGGGAGTGGGGAGTCGACGCAATCCTGAGCCGCGCATACCAGGAGGGGATCATCCTTGCCGGGACCAGTGCCGGCGCAAACTGCTGGTTCGAGGGCTGTGTTACGGATTCGGTGCCGGGAACACTCGCGCCGGCGTACGGGCTGGGCATCCTGAAGGGGAGCTTCTGCCCACACTACGCCGGGGAGCGTGAGCGCCGTAGCGCGTTCCATCGCCTCGTCCGTGAGGGTGAGCTCCCGCCGGGTTACGCAGCCGACGAAGGCGCGGCCATGCACTTCGTCGACGGCTCCCTCTACGCGGTTGTCAGCTCCCGCCAGGAGGCGCGCGCCTACGCGGTGGAGAGAGAGGGCAAGGCGGTCACGGAAGAGGCGCTTCCGGCACAGTACCTCTGGGGTTAGGCGGGGATAGGCTGATGTCTTCACACAGTGCGTACCGAAACGACGTTCCCCTTACTCTGTGCCGGGAGGTGCTCGCCTACCTGACCTCGTTGCACCGACCGGAGCTGAACGGCTTCATCGCAGATCTGATCTCGGTAGTTGATCTGGCGGAGCAGAACGACCTGCCCTTTCGGACTCTCGCCGTTCCGCCGACCCGGAACTTGAAAAACCTCTCCCGGGCGCTGAGTCGCGCTCGTCGTGATCTCGCCTCCTGGGACAACAAAGCGGTGGGACTGCGTCTTCTCGAAGCCGCGGCGTCCACCGCGGGGTGGGCGGCGTGGACCGAGTTCTACCAGGAGGATGAGTGGACCCGGTCGTTCGTGCATCGCTTTGCCGGGGGCACCGTGGTGGGCCCGACGGCGCCGTGGCGGATCGACCATGTTATCGTGGATATCTTCGTCTACGGACCCGAGATCGACTACCCGGCACACGCACACCCTGCGGAAGAGGTGTATCTGATCCTTGGTGGTGACGCCTACTTTCGAGTCGGCGCAGCGCAGGAATACCGGCCTCTTCCTCCGGGAGCGATCAGTCACCACCGGCCGGATGAATCTCACGCAATCCGTGTGGGTCCGGAGCCGATCCTCGGGATCGTGATGTACCGGGGAGATCTGGAAGGCCCGCTCTGGTACCGGCGAGATATGGAAGACACCGGGGAAGCGAAGAAGACCCCCGGCGTCGTCCGGCCGGAAGTGGTGGATCCGTAGCTGCGCTCACCCAGTTCGACACCGGCGCGAATCAACACCGCACATGTCAACGCCCGCAGGCAGGCACGCTCGGGGCTCTATGCGAAGAGCTGTACCGCACCGCGGAAGAAGTAGAAGGCGATCACACCGCTCGTGGCGAGCTTCAGCAGGGTCCCGAGCATGGTGCCGGCAAAGACTCCCAGCCCTGCGCGCCAGGGGTTGGACTTTCCCCGATTGAACAGGGCCTCAGCAAGCACCGCGCCGACGAACGCGCCGATGATGAGGCCGAACGGCGGAAAGAAGATCATGCCGACGACGAGTCCCACGACACTGCCCCACACGCCGGCTTTGCCGGCACCGGCGCGCTTGCTCGTCACGGCCGGGAGAACGTAGTCCAGGATGGTCACCACGATGGAGGCGACCGCCAGTACGATCAGGAGCGCCGTCGAGTAGGTGTCCCAACCTCCTGAGAGGGAAACCAGAAGCAGCGCCAGAAAGCTCACCGGGGGTCCGGGCAGCACCGGCAGAACGCACCCCACAAAGCCTGCGCCGACTGCGACCGCTCCGAGTACGGTCATAAGAATGTCGAGTGCCATAGATTGAGAGTATAGAAGCTGGGTCGGCCTTGGTCGAGAGGAACCCCGCCGGCCGGGTCAATGTACAGGACATATTCTATATTTCACGATATATTATTAGCTGTGCGATATTGCCACACTATGAGGCACATTGGCAGGGAAAGACACAACGACGCATCGTCGCGATTCTCCGGCAGATTCGCGGTTCTCGTTTCGCCTGCGACGCTCCTCGCGGCCGCGGTATTTGTGGGAGCTGTTGCAGCTGTCATCGTGATCAACCGGGTCAGCCCGTACGATCTGTTCAGTTCAGCCGGCCTTAAGGCCTTCGCAGCCGACCTCGGGTGGGTGGGGCCGGCCACGTACATTGGCGTTCTGACTCTCACGGTGGTGGTAAGTCAGCTTCCCGGACTTCCACTGGCTGTAGGTGCGGGGATGTTGTGGGGCATCTATCCGGGATTCGTTTTGACACTTCTCGGTGGTTTTCTCGGCAGTGTAGTCGCATACTTCATTGGACGTCGTCTTGGTCGCGATTTCGTTTACGCCGTGACAGGCAGACGCTTCTCGTTCAAGCAGGGAGTGCCGACGCGGGCAGCCAGCATTTTCATCGGAATCACCAGACTGGTACCGATTCTTCCATTCGACGTCGTGAGCTACGCGGCGGGCATTGCAAAAATACCTCTTGCAAGGTATGCCGTCGCAACCCTTATCGGCATGGCTCCGTCGACCCTGCTTGTCGTCTACCTGGGTTCCGCAATGATCCTGGGCGCGACCGGTGCATTGGCGCTCTCCGCAGTTGCGGCGGCGGTAATCATCGTAGCTCCTTTCATCCTGCACAAGACCGGAGTAGTACCATTTCATCGATACATCGAGTGGGAGTAGCAGCGGTCCGCAGGCTGCTTCAGTCCCAGTCACCCGGCTCGTGAATGCTCCAGTCGGCGCGCTTGCTCATGGTGTCGCGAGGTATCGTCTTGACCAGCGTCAGAGCAGTCGGACGTTCGGGCGGAGACAGGTTTGCCTGAACCCACTGCTGTATCCTGGTCCGTACGTCGTGGATGGGCTGGGCAAGGTTCGGTACGACCATTGCCTTGAGCCGGTCTCCCTCGGATGGCCTCATGAGACGGACGTGGGCTTCCTGCACCTCCGGAAGACGCACCAGCCGGCTTTCAATGAGCGCCGGGTATACGTTGGTACCGCCCACTTGCACAGCGCGATCGCGACGCCGCCCGGGTCGAAAGGTGCGTGGTCCCACCCACTCCAGCTCATCCATCGGCTCTCGGACAGTTGCTTCTCGTTCCTCGTCGCCCTCCGGCTCTACACGATGCAAGCGCTCTGCCTGATCGGCAGAGCGCTCCGGCCGCCAGAAGGGGAAGAGCTCGAATGGTGCATCCGGATCGGACCGCATTCCGACCCCGGCGGTCTCGGTGGCACCGTAGATTTCTATGAAGCGGCCGACGCCTTTGGCGCGAAGGGCCCGGACAAGTTCGGCGGGCGCGGGGGCCGTGGAAGACACTCCCCAGAACCCGTGCTTGAAGGCGGGTACGCTGCGATTGAGAAAGCGCCAGTAATCCGGATAAGAAACGACAAGGTCCTCCGGTCGCAGGTCCCTGAGCCAAGCACAGGCGTTGAAGGTTCTCCCCTCCACGACCGGGATGCCCAGGACATCAGGCACCAACCCGGTAAGAAGAAAACCGTAGATGTGCTTCGGCGACACCGTTGCGATCACCCGACGGCGGTCGGACAGGCAGGACGCCAGCCACTCCGCTTCCTGCCGAAGATGCGAGAGCCTGTGATGGACTTCCTTGGGCTCACCGGTGCTGCCGGAAGTGCGGAAACAGATGGAGGTTACTCCGCTCTGAAACGCCTCGGAGACCTGGTCGACCCAGTCTCCGATCCGCCTGGCTCGAAGCAGGTTACTTTCCGTTCCGGTCTCGTAGAGATGAAAGAAACTGTTGATGCGACCCGCCGCGGAGAGCACTCCGACGGAGTCGAGACCGAGGACTCCCTCGTTTATCTCGGTCCGGGAATCAATGCCTCCGCTCGCCGCGCTCCCTCCCGAGACGGCAAGGGTCTCCGCGACCAGGTCGATGATAATCCGGAGTATTGTCTCTCGCGAGGGCAACAAAACCTGCTCCCGTCTCCAATGCGCTTCACCAGGACCCGACAGCCCGGGGCATTGTCAATACTATCCCGACGCGACTCCACGATATCCAAAGTACTCCTCCGAAGGTGTTCATACCGTGATGTCCCTCCCCGCCGGGAAAGCGACGAGTGGTGCACGTCGGCAAGTCGCGGCTGATGCACGGTACTGCCCATGGACAAAGAGGCATGGACACAGGGTCAGGGGCCGTGTCGCGCGAAGAGCTCCTCGAGATCGTGAGCCGTGACGGGCTTTGCGAGATAGTCATCCATGCCGGCGGAGAGGAGACTCTCGCGGTCGCCCTCCATAGCGTGACCCGTAATGGCAACGACCTTCGATTCCCGCGCGGCCTCACCGGCATCTCCGGCGCGAATCCTCTTCACAACCTCGTCGCCGGACAAATCAGGAAGTTGCACGTCCATGAGTACGAGGTCGAAGCCGCCGTCTCGGAGAAGCTCCAGCGCCTCCCCCGCAGTCTCGGCGATCGTCACCTGGTGACCCAGGTTCTCCACCAGCTTCTTCGTGACGATCTGGTTGATGCGCTCGTCCTCCACAACGAGAACCGAAAGCGACGTTGGATTGCTCCCGAGGCCGCCGGTGTCTCCCGGCTCCCGCGCGGGCTGATTGTGATGCTGCGTCACTATGTGGTCTCCCCTGAAGATGACTCCGTCGATGCGCACCCGCGGCCCGCATCTTCCACCCCGCGGCTCCGCACACTCCGCGTTGGCCGCGTTGGCCGCGTTGGCCGCGTTGGCCGCGCTGCACGGGCCGTCCGCGCTGCACGGGCCGTCCGCACCTTCCGCGCGGCCGCTCGTCCGGGGCCGGCACAATCGTGCGGCCGCGCGACCCTACGGTGGCGGCGGAAGGCCTCCCTGGCTGCCCTACTTGTACTTGACCTCTACCGCTCCGAACATGGCCGCGCCGTTCACGGTTATGGTCGGCGCGCCGGGGATTGCCTCGCGCCGGCGCTTCTTGGCGTCGAAGGCGCCGAAAATTCCGGCTCCGCCAATGCGTACGTTCACCTCTTCCGGCACGGTGATGTCCACGCCGCCGAACAAAGCAAAGGCTCGAATGGTGAGGCCCTCCGGCGGGAGATTCGCCTCGTGGAGCTCAATGTCGCTCCCTCCGAAGACCGTCAGTACGTTCAGGTTCTTCGGCGGAGACCACACGCCCTTGCGGTCGGCGCCGGAGAAAATGGCAACCACCGACTGTTCCTGTTCTACGGTCCCGTAGTTGATTGATACGAGGTCGTCGACGGCCTCCCCGCCGCGGCTGCGGACGTCCTTGCCCCTGGTTGTGGCCGGCGTGTCTGCGGTCGAATCCGCGGGCATGTCCGCAATGAGCCGGCGCAGCTCCGCGTGGGTCTCCGCGTGATTGGCCTCCCGGAGACGGTCTTCGAATTCACCCTCGCTGAGCAGATCCTCGGAGTACCCGGAGGTCAGCCGGTCGATGACGCGCTCCCGAAGGCGTTCCACCGATGCCTGTGTCGAGTCGTTCGAGCTGTCACTCATACGCCGAGTATACCTGCTGAGACCGCCCTGTACACCACGCAAGATTTTTCGTACCATACCGGCATGACCCGGACACCAATAGAGATCATCATTGATTCCACGAACGACGGCGTGATCGCCGTGGATCGCGATGAGCGCATTACCATCTTCAACCGTGCCGCCGAGGGGATCACCGGCATCCCGGCGGACCGCGCCCTCGGCCGTCACGTCGCCGACGTCATTGCATACACCCGACTCCCTGCGGTCATGGCCACCGGTGAGGCGGAGCTCAATCGGCAGCTTCCCCTCGGCAACACCACCATCGTGACGAGTCGCATGCCCATTGTGGATGAAACCGGCCGGACCATCGGCGCCTTCGCAGTATTTCGCGACATCAGCGACGTCGTCGAGCTTGCCGAGGAGGTGACCAATCTCAAGGAGACCCGGGTCCTCTCCGACGCCGTCTTCAACTCCACCCAGGACGCCATTTCCGTTGTCGACGAGAACGGTGTCCACGTCTCGGTGAATCCCGCCTACACCAAGGTAACCGGCATACCCCGGGACGAAGTCATCGGCCAGCCCTGCAACATTGACATTGCCTTCGGCGATAGCATCCACATGAAGGTGCTCGAGACGCAGGAGCCGGTCAGGAGGCGCCGCGTCCGGGTCGGCCCCATGGCGAAGGAGGTCGTCGTCGACGCGGCCCCTATCATCGTCAAGGGAACCCTCAAGGGAAGCGTCGCCGTGATCAAGGACCTCTCGGAGATCCTGAAGCTCAATAACCAGCTCAACGAGGCGCGCCGCATGATCCGCCACCTCGAGGCCAAGTACACCTTCGAGGATCTCATCGGTTCCCAGCAGATCTTCCAGGCTGCCGTGGAGAAGGCGCGGGTCGCCGCTTCGACGCCGGCGACGGTGCTCCTCCACGGCGAGAGCGGAACCGGAAAGGAGCTCTTCGCCCACGCCATTCACAACGCAAGCGATCGGCGCGAGAAGAAGTTCATCCGCCTCAACTGCGCTTCCCTGAGCGAGGGCGTTCTGGAGAGCGAGCTCTTCGGTTACGTGGAAGGTGCCTTCACCGGCGCCCTGAAGGGCGGCAAGGCGGGACTC
>CAZZIE010000003.1:29465-72421 GCA_964654185.1 uncultured Spirochaetaceae bacterium
CTGGGAACGCAGGCAAAGCTGCTGCGGGTGCTCCAGGAGCACGAGGTCCGACGCGTCGGCGGCACCGCCACGGTCCCGATCGACGCCCGGGTAATCGCCGCAACCAACTTCGACCTGGCGGAAGCGGTACAGCGCGGCGAGTTCCGGGAAGACCTCTTCTATCGCCTCAACGTCATCCCGGTCCACGTACCGGCGCTCCGGGACCGCCCCGAGGACATTCCGATCCTCATCTCGCACCTCCTGCGTCGGATCAATCAGGAGTACGGCCGCGCCGTCGCCTCGGTCTCACCGCGCGCGCTGGAGCGCCTTTACGCCTACCCCTGGCCTGGCAACATCCGCGAGCTGGAAAACGTTCTGCGACGAGCGGTCATCAATCTGGGCATGTACGAGACGGTGATCGGCGAGGCTCATCTCCCGGAACTGGGTCCGGAGTGTGCGCCTCCCGAGGCGAAGAATCTCCCCGGCTGCCTGGATGAGGACGATGCCGACGGCCCGACCTCATGGCCCCTCGCTACGGCGGGCGCCGGTGTCCGGACCGTTGCGCGGCTCCAGGAGATCGTGGCGGGTGCGGAGGCATCTCACATCCGCCGCGCACTGGAGGCGACCGGCGGAAACCGCACCCGCGCCGCCGCAGTCCTGGGGATCTCCCTGCGCTCACTCCAGTACAAGATGAAACGCCACGGAGTGCACTAGCGGCTACCCACCGTGGACAATCCGGTCCTCCGCCTCCTCGGCGTTCTCGAGAATGCTTCCCTCCTTGAACAGGATGGCCTGTGCGAGCTGCTTGAGCACGGGCTTGCGGCGCATGAGCCACTCCAGATCCATGAGGAAATGTTTGAACTCCTCCTGCTGGGCATTGCCCATGATCTGAATCGCTTCGGCATCGCTCTCTACTGCCATTCTCTGCTCGTACCAGTTGATGGCGTCCGCCTCCTCACCCATGGACACGATTACGCGGGCGAAGGAACGGGTTTCCTGAGATAGCTCAGACGTTGGTTCATGATACTGCTCGAAAGGCACTATGGGTCTCCTTTGACCTGTGAGGTCCCTGTTGTGAGTGTTGCTTCAAACGTACGAGGCTCTCGGGGGCGCGGGTATAACCCATAGAGGCGACGCCTCCGGCGCCGTTGGAAACGCCCTTGCAGGAGTCTCCGTCACGGGAGAGAATACCGGAATGAGCAGTGCGCGAACCGAGCGAGTGTACGACTTCCTCTTCGGTGGGGAGGAGGCGCGAGCCTGCGAGACCATTCCCGATGAGGCGTGCCGGGAGGTGCCGGGAAACGCCTTGAAGAACGTGACGAGCGGGGCCTTCTCGAAACTCGCCGAGCAACTCGCTCACCCGGGCCTCACCATGCCGTGGCTTCTTTCCTCCTTCGGGGTGCCCCCGGCCATATCCGCCCTGCTCCTGCCCCTCAAGGACGCCGGTTCCCTTGCACCGCAGCTTCTGCTGGCGGCGCAGGTGCGTGCGACGGAGAAGCGCAATCGCCTCTGGTACCGCGTCGCCGTGATCCAGGCGATTGTTCTGGTCGCGATCGCCGCGGCGCTTCTGGTCCTCCCGCCGGTCGCCGCAGGCATTGTAGCGGCGGCGCTCTTCCTGGGGTTCGGCGTGTCGAGCGGCGTCGGGTCCCTCAGCTTCAAGGACACCCTTGCCAAGACCATTCCCAAGCCGCGGCGCGGCGCGCTGCTGGGTCTGCGTGCATCAATCGGCGGCGCGGCCGCCCTGGTTGCCGGCGCCGTTCTCGGCCTCACCGGTGGGGCCGAGGGTGGTACGGTAACCTTTCTCATTCTCGTGCTGGGTGCCGCCGTCCTCTGGATCGTCTCGGGTCTCTTCTTCCGCGCCATCCAGGAGTACCCCGGCGCGACCGCCGGCGGACGCAACCCCATGGACTCGGTGAAGGAAGCCTTCGGCTTGCTGCGGGAGGCGCCGAACATCCGGCGCTTCATTGCCGCCCGAAGCCTCAACCTGTCGATCGCGCTCCTGCAGCCGGTGTACGTCCTCATTGCCGCCGAGCGGCTGGGGTTCTCCTTCTCCGGACTGGGGACGCTCCTGATTGCAAGCGCCGGCGCCGCCCTGCTCTCCGGATGGATCTGGGGTCGTCTCACCGATCGGTCCGCCCGCCTGGCCCTTGTGCTCGCACCGCTCATGGGAATTGTGGTCGGAGCGCTCTTCTTTCTCCTCCCGGTGATCGGAGGAGTAGCCGCCGGCGCGGTGGGTCACGGCGTGGTCCTCTTTCTTCATAACATTGCGTATGCCGGCGCGCGGATCGGACGTAAGACCTACCTGGTGAACGCCTCGACGGACACCGACCGCGCCCTCCTCTCCGCGGCGGCCAACACCACGATCGGCGTTGCCACCCTGATCATGTCGGGAGTGGTCTCGCTGGTCACCGGTACCGCCGGGGCGCCGGTCACGGCGATCGTACTGCTGGTCCTGTTGCTTGGCGGCGGCCTGCTCGCTTTGAGGCTGGAAGAGGTGTAGCGCCCCGGGCCATGTGGGCGCCGCCGGGCGGCGGCTTGCCGCGGAGCGCAAACGCCCGGCTCAGAAGTTCTCGTTCTCCAGGAAGTGGAAGCGCACCTCTGTATTGCCCGTGCTCTGATCCGTGTACTGCTGCGCCGCTACGAGAAGGTCGTAGTCGCCGTCCTGATCCACATCCGCGGCTTCAACGAAGAAGGGGTTGGTGATCCCCGGTGTCATGCCGGTGTCGACGGCAATGCCGAAGGGATTCACCGTCGGCTCGGTAAAGCCCACGGAGCCGGCGGGACTGGCATCGTCCTCTTCCAGGTTTTCGGCGTAGAGGATTGTGGGCGTGCCGGTTGCATCCGTCGCGGCAATGAAGAGGTCAGCGTCGCCGTCCCGGTCGAAGTCGACCAGATCCACATCGAAGACGGTGTACCCCGCCGGAAGCGTCAGGCCGAGGCCTCCATTTGCAGGGGTGTTGCCGGCGTCAACCGGATACTTGAAGTCCGGATTGTCCGCAGTTCCTATGTTCTGAATGAAGTGAACGACGTTCTGTGAGGAGTCTCCCAGGAGAATGTCCAAATCCCCGTCGCCGTCGATGTCCGCCATGGCCGGACTCCCGTGACCATATGGCTGCGCGTACTCAAAGGGCAGGCCCATTCCAGTCACGCCGTAGGCAGGGGTGCCGAAAGCCGGATCGCCGCCGGATGTCCCGGTATGCTCGACAAAGGCGAGGCCATAACTGTCGTAGAAGGACATCGTCAGACCAATGTACTCGTAGTGGTACTCCAGACCTGCGACGACATCCAGATCACCGTCGGCGTCGAGATCGGCAAGGCCGAGCGAGCGAATGGTCGCGGTCCGAGTGATGTCCGCGCCCGGATAGTATCCGCCGTAGTAGCCGTATGGGTCGTAGGGATCCCCGTAGTACCCCCCGCCGATGTACTCGGTGGTGGTGGTCCGGGCATCGAGAGAGGCGGCAGTCGCTGCCGGGGCCGAGAAGGCAAGGGTACCGGTCTGCGCCAGCTCGTTCTCCTGCGTCACGATCTCGAATCCCCAGGGGTCGTTACCCCGGAACGTGAAGTGAAGATCCAGGTCCCCGTCACCGTCGAGGTCGGCAAAGGTCGGAACTCCGTAGACGTAACCACCGGTGTAGCCGGAGGGCAGAACCCCCAGACCGAAGGGGTTCTCCTGATAAGCGCCGAAGTAGGGATTCACCGGAGACTGCCCGGTAACGGAGAGCACCACGTCGTCCGTGGCGCTGTTTGCGCCGTCGGAAACATCCACCCGGATGGTGTAGTCGGCGTCAACGCCCGGCGACGGGACGTACGTGAAGACGCTGGAGGTGGCATCCGGCTGTTCGATCCCGTCGACGAACCACCGATAGGTGAGGGTGTCGTCCTCCGGGTCGGTCGCCTGGGCGGTGAAGGTGACCTCCTCACCACTTTCCGCACTCTGGTTGCCCTCTACAATCGTGACCGAAGGAGCGTCGTCCACGTCGACGGCCACGGAAGCGCTGTCGGTTACGGTGGCGGTCCCGTCGGAGACCTCGACGGAGACGGCGTACTCAGTGTCCTCGGACGGAGAGAAGGTGGCCGTGAAGGTATCCGACACGGCATCAACCTGCGCCTCCTGATCAATGAACCACTGGAAGGTGAGATCGTCACCATCCGGGTCGGTGGCGTTGGCCGTCAACTCGACGGATTCACCCGGCGCAGCGGAAACGTCACCCGGAAGAATCTCCACTGAAGGGGGATTGTTTCCGTTGCTCTCGTCGCCGGCGCCTCCGCCGTCCTCTTCCGTACTTCCGCCGTCCTCTTCCGTACTTCCGCCGTCCTCCTGAGTTCCATCCTGCTCAGTGCCATCCTGCTCAGTGCCATCCTGCCCCCCGGGGGCGAAGATGGGCTGACAGCCGGCAAGCGCCAGCGCGGCGGCGCCGGCAAGTAGCGGCTGCAGGCGAACCGGCGGCACCACGCCGGCCAGGCGGGTGTAGAGGCGCTTGACCCGCCGAATCAGCTTCCGGCGCTCGAGAAAGGAGAGACGGAAGAACTCCCCGCTCTCCATGAGGCGGTCGAGTTGCTCCGTGTAGCGTCGCAGCAGGAGGACCTTCGACCGATACTTGTACGGCACACCACCCATGTCTCATACCTCGCTACGGAACTGCACCCGTAAAGGTTCACTGCTCGCCCGGCGGCAACCACCCGCAGGCAACACCCACCGAACGCCAACACTCAACAATGCAATTATCCTCCTGCCCGCCGGATAATTCCATACAACTTTAGTCATATTTTTGCCTGTGGCGGGTGCTGTTGGACACGGTAGTGATCAGACGCAGCCCCCGAACGTCGCCCGCGTCGCCGTGGCGATATGTACGCAATTTATTGCAGGGACTTTCGGCTGCGCGCAAATACCTGCGTGCAACTATTTGCAGAAACGGGACACTCCGGGAGTCGGCAGTCGCACCGGCTGCCCCGGCACCGCTCGACGGCCGCTCCGCCGTGGTGGCTGAGTGACCGGCGCGAAACCCCACCCCACTCCGCCATAACGACTTACAGCAGCGAACCGGCGCAGGACGAAGCGCGAGAGCCATCATCATCGTCCCGGTAAGAATGGCCTGGAGGAATCCGGCGGTTGGCACACTTCCTGCAAGACTTATGGAAACTCAGCACCGGTAAGGAGTCGCAGTGGCACGCATCCTGGCAATCAATCCCGGCTCCACATCCACGAAGATCGCCGTCTACGACGGCGGTGACGCGCTTCTGGAGCAGACCCTGCGCCACGCAGCGGAAGACCTGGCAGGGTATGAGCACATTGCCGAGCAGTTCGAGTTCCGCAAGGACATCATTCTCTCGGCGCTGGCGGAGGCGGGAGTCGATCCCGCGTCTCTCGACGGCGTTGTCGGGCGCGGCGGACTCATTCGACCCGTCTGCGGCGGGACCTACCTGGTGACTGAGGATATGCTCGCGGATCTCCACTCGGGGTTTGCCGGGGAGCACGCCTCCAACCTCGGCGGCATCCTTGCCCATCACATTGCGCAGCCACACAGCCTCCCAAGCTATATTGTGGATCCCGTCGTTGTCGACGAGCTCGAGCCGGTGGCGCGCTTCTCCGGCATCCCCGAGCTTCCGCGAGTCAGCATCTTTCACGCGCTGAATCAGAAGGCGACGGCGCGACGCGTCGCCGCTGAAATGGGCAAGGCCTACGAGGAGGTGAGCTTCATCGTCGCGCACCTCGGCGGGGGCATTACCGTCGGCGCCCACGACCGGGGCCGCGTCATCGACGTGAACGACGGACTCAACGGCGAAGGCCCCTTCTCCCCCGAGCGGAGCGGCGGCGTCGCGGCCCTGAAGGTCCTGGAGCTCGTCACAAAGCGCGGCTACACCGAGGCGCAGGTCAAGAAGATGATCAAGGGCGAAGGCGGGCTTGTCGCCTATTGCGGCTCGAACAACGCCGAGGAGCTTTCAGGCTGCATCGACGAGGGCGATGATGAGGTGCGCCTCGTGATGGAGGCCATGGCCTACCAGGTTGCGAAGGAGATCGGCGCCATGGCGACGGTACTCCGCGGGAGCGTCGATGCGATCATTCTCACCGGCGGTCTTGCCCACGACGAGCGCGTGGTGCAGTGGATCACCGAGCGCGTCTCCTTTCTGGCGCCGGTGAAGGTCTACCCGGGAGAGGACGAGATGCGCGCCCTTGCCGAAGGGGCGGATCGCGTGCTCCGCGGAGAGGAGCAGGCGCTCACCTACGCCGAGGGGCACAAGCGCGCAGGCGGAGGCCGCCCGTGAACCGCATTGTCGCCGTCACCGGTCACTACGGAAGCGGGAAGACGGAGTTCTCCGTGAACCTGGCGCTTCGACAGGCGGCGGTCGACGACAAGGTCGTCCTTGCGGATCTCGACATCGTCAATCCCTACTTCCGGTCCCGGGAGAAGCGGAGCCTCCTCGAAGCGGCGGGAGTTACCGTCATCGGCAGCAGCACCGGCAGCGACACCGGCGTCGATGTTCCCGCCCTCTCGCCGGCGGTGTACGGCGCCCTCCAGGACCGGAACGCCCGGGCCATTCTCGACGTCGGCGGTGACGCCCCGGGGGCTCGCCTCCTCGGCCGCTACCGCCGCTACTTCACCGAGGGCGAGCACGATCTCCTCGTTGTGGTGAACACCTCCCGACCGGAAACGCGGGACGCCGACGGCGTTCTGGCGCACATTGCCGCGATTGAAGAAGCCTCCGGCCTGAAGGCCACGGGACTCATCAACAACACCCACATGATCGAGTTCACCCAGGTCTATCACCTCGAGCAGGGCGATGAGGTCTGCCGCCGCGTCGGCGCGGAACTCGGAATACCGGTGCGCTTTCTTGCAGCGCGGGAGCAGCTTCTCGCCGGTCTGCCGGAGGAGTTGCACGGAGAACGCATTGGAGTCCGCATGCATCTGCGCGAGTCGTGGATGTACGCATAAAGGAGAACGGTATGGCACGAGCGAGGGGAGTGGTGACGTTCGACACCGATCGATGCAAGGGCTGTGAGCTCTGCGTCTCGGTCTGTCCCGTCGACATCGTCATGATTGATACCGAGCACATCAACAAGAAGGGCTACCACCCGGCCACAGTGAGTGATCCGGACAAGTGCATTGCCTGCGGCAACTGCGCCCTCATGTGCCCGGACGTGGTGATTCGCGTCGAACGCGTGGCCTGAGACGCGGCCGCGCAGGCTCGCGGGCGCAGGTGCGTACGGACGCGCCGCCACGTGGGCGCGCGGGCACGACACCGCCGAAAGGAGGCGAGAATGGCAGGAACTGCAACGGACACAAAGGTCCTCATGAAGGGGAACGAGGCGATCGGCGCCGCCGCAATCAGGGGCGGCTGCCGCTACTTCTTCGGGTACCCGATAACGCCGCAAAACGAGATCCCGGAGTACATGTCCCGGGAGCTCCCGAAGGTAGGCGGAGTCTTCCTTCAGGCGGAGAGTGAGATTGCCGCGATCAACATGGTGTACGGCGCCGCGGGAGCCGGGGCGCGGGTCATGACCTCCAGCTCCTCCCCGGGGATCTCCCTGAAGCAGGAGGGAATCAGCTACATCGTCGGGAGTGAGGTCCCCTGCGTCATTGTGAACATGATGCGCGGCGGCCCCGGTCTCGGCGGCATCCAGCCTGCCCAGAGCGACTACTTCCAGTCCACCCGGGGGGGCGGCAACGGCGACTACTCCATGATCGTTCTCGCTCCTTCGAGCGTACAGGAAGCCGCGGACATGATGACCGAGGCCTTCGATCTGGCGGACCTCTACCGCAATCCGGTCATGCTCCTCGGTGACGGTATGATCGGTCAGATGATGGAGCCCGTCGAGTTCCGGGATCCCCCGAAGCGAGAACTTCCGTCGAAGGAGTGGGCCACCACCGGTACCGGAGGAAGGCGCGCGCCCAACATCATCACCAGCCTGAGACTCGATCCCGCAGCGCTCGAGAAGCTCAACCAGGAGCTCCAGGCCAAATACGCGGTCATGCGGGAGCAGGAGGTGCGGTACGAGCTCTTCCACGTCGAAGACGCCGAGATCGTCTTCGTTGCCTACGGGACGGCAAGCCGGATCGTGAAGAACGTGGTGCAGACGCTTCGCGGCGAGGGCGTCAAGGCCGGGCTGCTGCGGCCGATCACCCTGTGGCCCTTCCCGGTGCAGGGCTTCGATGAGCTCCCATCATCGGTGCGCGCCCTCTTCACCGTCGAGATGAGCCACGGCCAGATGGTGGACGACGTGCGGATTGCCGCGAACGGACGGTGGCCGGTAGGCTTCCACGGCCGGTCCGGCGGGATGTTACCCGTCGAGGCGGACATCCACGCCGCAGCCACCGCGATGCTCGAGGAGGTGCACTAATGCCTGTGGTATTCGAACGAACGAAGGGACTCACCCAGAAAGAGACCCACTACTGTCCCGGGTGTACCCACGGGATCATTCACCGCCTCGTGGGCGAGGTGCTCGAAGAGATGAACCTGCTCGGCAACGCAATCGGGGTTGCTCCGGTAGGGTGCGCAGTCTTCGCGTACAACTACTTCAACTGCGACATGCACGAAGCCGCTCACGGCCGCGCCCCCGCCATGGCGACGGGGATCAAACGGGTGCATCCCGAAAACACCATATTCACCTATCAGGGTGACGGCGACCTCGCCTCCATCGGCACTGCGGAGATCGTCCACGCCGCCCACCGCGGCGAGAACATCACCGTCGTCTTTGTGAACAACGCGATCTACGGCATGACCGGCGGGCAGATGGCACCGACCACCATGGTGGGACAGCGTACAACGACATCGCCGCTCGGGCGGGATCCGAAGCATGCGGGCTATCCCATTCGCATCTCAGAGATGCTCGCCACCATCAACGGGGCGGCCTTCATTGAGCGCGTCTCGGTGCACAATCCCGCGCATGTGCGAAAGGCGAAGAAGGCGATTCACAAGGCCTTCGAGTGTCAGCAGAACAGGCAGGGCTTCTCCATGGTGGAGGTGCTTTCCACCTGTCCAACCAACTGGGGCATGACGCCGGTGGAGGCACTCGGCTGGCTGCGGGAGACCATGATTCCCTACTATCCCCTCGGCAACTTCCGCAGCCCGGAGGCGACCGCCGCCGCATCTCCCGCGACGGCGAGCACGACGGCGACGGCGGGAACGCCGGCGGGCTCGAGGACCGGCGCAACGCCCGGCGCGGTGCGACACCACGCAGAGGAGGAGTGAGCATGGAAACCAGAATCATCTGCGCAGGCTTCGGCGGCCAGGGCATCATGTCCATGGGTCGCCTCATTGCCTACACCGGCATGAAGAACGGCAGGGAAGTCTCCTGGCTCCCGTCGTACGGACCGGAGATGCGCGGCGGCACCGCCAACTGCCACGTCATTGTTGCGGACAACCCCATTGCCTCCCCCGTCGTTTCCGGCAACGCCGACGCCGTGGTCGCCATGAACCTCCCGTCAATGCGCAAGTTCGAAGCGGAGCTCACCGGTGCAGCGGGTACCGCGGGTACAACGGGTACCGCGGGTGCGCAGGGTGCAGGAGAGGCGCGCCCGGGAATCCTTCTGTACAACTCCTCCCTGATCGAGGAAAAGCCGGAACGGGAGGATGTCATTGTGCTGCCCATCCCTGCCACGGACGTGGCCGGAGCGCTGGGAAACACAAAGGTTGCGAACATGGTCATGCTCGGCGCCTTCCTGGCGGCGACGCAGATCTTCACCCGCGACCAGATCATCGAGTCCCTCAAGAGGGTCTTCGGTTCCGCGAAGGACCAGTTCCTGCCGCTCAACACCGACGCCCTGGACAAGGGCCTCGCCCTTGTCAGCGAGGAGCAGTTACGGCCCGGCGCTCACGACTCCGAGAAGCCGGGCGCGCGCCAGGAGAAGCACACGGTATGAGCGCGGGCATGACCGACTTCAGCAGCCTGTACGAGCGGGCGCGCACCGGCACTCCCCGGCGGGTGGCGGTTGCCTGCGCCCAGGACGAGGAGGTCCTCCGTGCCGTCTCCCGGGCGGAGGAGCTCGGCCTCGCGGAGGGTATCCTGGTAGGCGACGCCGACGAGATTCGCCGCATCGCCGACTCCCTCGCCTATGAGGTGCCGGCAGACCGGATTGTCCACGCGCCCGATCCGGCCGAGGCTGCCGAACGCGCCGTCAGGATCGTATCCGGGAACGATGCCGACGGGCTCGGCGCCGACGTCCTCATGAAGGGCCTCGTGGACACCTCGGTCATCATGAAGGCCGTCCTCAACTCCGAATGGGGTCTGCGGGGCGTGCGGGTGCTGAGCCACGTTGCCCTCTTTGAGGTCCCGGGCTATCCGCGCCTCCTTTTCCTGAGTGATGCAGCCATGAACATTGCGCCGGATCTGGACCACAAGAAGCAGATCCTCCTCAATGCCGTGGAGGTAGCTCAAGGTGTCGGCATCTCGAACCCCAACGTCGCCATCCTTGCGGCGAAGGAGAAGGCCGACGCCAAAATGCCGGCAACCATCGAGGCGGAGCGCTTGGCGGAGATGAACGCCTCCGGCGAGATCACGGGCTGCACCGTGGGTGGGCCCTTTGCCCTGGACAACGCCGTTTCCCCGGAGGCGGCGCACCACAAAGGTGTGTCCCACCCCGGCGCGGGCCGGGCGGACATCCTCATTGCACCGGACATTGAAGCGGCAAACATCCTGTACAAAGCCCTCGTGTTCCTGGCGGGCGCCCGGAACGCAGGCATCATCGTGGGGGCGCGCAAGCCGATCGTCCTCACCTCCCGCGCAGACTCCGACGAGACCAAACTCAACTCGATAGCTCTGGCAGTAATGGCCTGAGGTGCCGACAATGGGAAGCGTGGGCGTAAGCCCGTAATCGGGGCGGCGTTCCGGCAATCCGGGCGCCGACCGCGCGAGAGCGGGCTTCCCCGGCTGAACGGTCTGTGGAGTCTGTAAAAACGTGGTGAATCGTAGCTTTCACATTCGGATTCTGTACCTCTCCGGGTATGCGATCCCGGTTGGGATCGTTGCCGCTCTGGCGGCGGTCGGATTTCGCTATCTGATCGCGCTCGTGGGAAATCTCCTCTTCATGGGCGATCTCTCCTTCGCCATGGACATGCAGGACGCCATTGCCAGCCGCTGGGGCGCCGCCGTCGTCATTATCCCGGCAATCGGCATCTTCCTGGCGAGCCTGATTACCCGTCGCCTCGCACCGGAGGCGCGGGGCCACGGTGTGCCGGAAGTCATGTACGCCGTCGTGGAGGACGGCGGCCGAATACGCCCGGTCGTCTCCTTCGTGAAGCTCATCGCCTCGGCCCTGACCATCGGCTCCGGCGGCTCCGCCGGCACCGCCGGCCCGATCATCCAGATGGGCGCCGGCTTCGGCTCCAGCGTCGCCCAGCTCCTCAAGCTCTCGCCCCGAGAGGTAATCATCCTCGTCGGCGCCGGCGTGGCCGGATCGGTCGCAGCAACCTTCAACGCGCCGATCGGCGGACTCTTCTTCGCCATTGAGCTGATTCTGCCCGAGTACAGCCTCATGACCATCATGCCCCTGGTGGTGGCGTCTATCGTTGCAACGCATATTGCCGGCCTGCTCCTGGGCGGGGCCGCAACGCTCCCAATTCCGACGTACACCCTGGTTTCTTCGGCGGAGTTCCCGATCTACATTGTCCTGGGATTCCTGGCAGCCCTTGCGGCGGTGGCGTACATCAAGGGGCTCTACGGCGCGCAGAACATCTTCAACCGGTTACGTATTCATCCGCAGTTCAAGGCGGTGATCGGCGGCGTTTCGGTCGGGCTCATGGGGCTGGGGATCTTCCTCCTCTCCGGGCGCTACCACGTCTTCGGTGTCGGCTTCCCCTTCATCGCGTCCATCCTCACGGGAGAGCACTTCGCCCTGCCCCTTCTGTTACTGCTCGTGGTGGCCAAGATCATTGCCAACGGGATAACCCTGGCCTCAGGCGGCTCCGGCGGCGTCTTCGCGCCCTCCCTCTTCGTCGGCGCGGCGGTGGGAGCCGCGGTCGGGCAGGTCGCCAACACGCTCTTTCCGGAGATCACCGCTCCGGCGTCCGCGTACGCCCTGGTCGGCATGGCCGCGGTGCTCGCAGGTACGACCGGCGGGACGGTAACGGCGATCACCATTACCTTTGAGCTCACCCGGAACTACGAGATCATGCTCCCCCTCATGCTGAGCGTGGTGATTGCGCACTTCGCGAGCCAGGCGATTGAACCGCAGACAATCTACACGAAGAAGCTGAGCCGCAGGGGCATCTACATCGATCACGACAAGATCGGCAGCCTCTTCAAGATCACGCCGGTTCGGGAAGTTACCCAGGAAGCCCTCGTCGCGCTTGCCCCGCATAACACCGTGTCGGATGCCATCAGAGTACTGGCGCAGGAGAATCTGGACAGCGTGCCGGTCATCTCGGACGGCCGGGTCCTGGGAATCGTTGCATACCGTGATGTCTTCGACAGTCCGCCGGACGACCACATTGCGCACCACTACCGCGCCGTAGACATCTCGATTCCCGGCAGTACCGACTCCCTACGCGCCATGGAGAAGATGGCCCGGGAGCACTGCAATATCCTGGTAGTGACTCAGGGCGACGAGATCGTGGGATATGTAACGAGGAGCGTGATCATGCAGGCCTACTTCGAAAAGCGGGACCTGGAGCTGCACAGCGGAAACTGACGCGCCGCCGCGACGAGCCGTAACGGGCGCGCTACTCGCCGTCGAGGTCCGTCGGCGCCAGACGCGCCTCGATCGTCTCTCCCGGCGCCAGGACAATGTCCTCGAATTCTGTACGCCGCCGCACTTCTCCCATGAGGCCACGGAAGTTCTCGAACTCATCCGGAATTGTGATGAGGCGGTCCCGACCTTCGTCGTAGATAAACACCACGGGCCGGTCCTTCTTGTTCCGAGGCACCGCATACCCGGCGCGACTGATGTCGTCCCAGGCGAACTCGCGCGTCCCGATGCCGGCGTGCTCAATGGTGATCCCTTCCTCGGTGGTGGTTACCCTGCTCTGGAGCTGTGCGCGAAGGTGGCGATAGGACTGGTAGTCCAGGTAGCCCACGACCACGAGGGCAATGACGCCGGCAATGGACATGCCGATCGCGAAGAGCACCACTACCAGAAGCGCCGCAGCGACCATGAAGACAATGAGCAGAACCATCCGCGGATTGGACTTGAAGGTGATCTGGTAAGTCATGTTTTCTCCCACTCGTACACGATATCACCGTTGAGCACGGTCATCTCCACGGACGTGTTGCCGATAACTGCAGGATTGCAGCGCGTGATGTCGGTGTCCAGGACCGCGAAGTCCGCAAGCTTGCCTCTGGTAATGCTGCCTTTCTCGTGCTCCATGAACTCGGCATAGGCGCTCTCGAGGGTATACGCCCGCAGCGCTTCGAGGGGGGTGATGCTGTGTTTAGGATCCCGGTTGACCGCCATGTGAATGGCGTAGAGCGGATCAAAGGACGCCTCACCGGGAATGTCGGAACCGAAAGAGAGATGGACGCCCCCGTCGATGAGGCGGCGATACGGGTACGCTTCGGCGGCTCGCTTCTCACCCAGGATACCGATGTCCTTGTCGGGATCCGCCATGGCGTGAGGTTGCGCGGCAATGAGGATGCCGAGATCCCGAAGCCGTGGAACGTCCTCGGGCCGAACCAGCTGGGCGTGTTCGAGTCGCAGCCGCAGACCGGTGACGTAGGGGCGTCGTTCCCGCACTCGCTCGACAGCGCTGACGAACTCCTGTACCGCCCGGTCCCCAATGGCGTGGAAGGCGCCCTGTCGGCGTCGCCGCGCCAGGAAGTCGACGATCTCTTCGAAGCGCTCCGGCCCACCGATGGGCGTGCCGAAGTTGGCCGGCTCACCGGCATAGGGCGCCGTCATCCACGCCGTCCTGGTGGAAAAGGTGCCGTCGAGAAAGTACTTCCACGGCCCCCTCCTGACCCACTGCTGATCGAAGCGCCACAACTGAAAGAGGCGGGCCATGAACGGACTGGGTCCGTAAGCCCAGCAGGTGAAACGGCACGTCAGATCGCCCCGCCGCCTCATCCGGTTGAGATGGGTCAGCGTCGTCGGGATCCAGGTGTTGTCCTGAACCGACGTGATCCCGTGACTGCGAAACTCCCGGAGCGCCGACCCGAGGTACTGCCGGCTCAGCTTGCGGTTCAGGTGCATCTTGATGAAGCGCTTGTTGTGATACCCGCTGATCGCCGTGTCGTAGAGGATCCCGGTGAGCTCACCACTTGCATCCTTGACGATGGTGCCGCCGCTGGGATTCGGTGTGTCCCTGTTGATCCCGAGCTTCTCCAGCATCCGGGTGTTCACCCACGCCCCGTGTCCCGAGAACTGAATGAGGACGACCGGGTTGTTCGGAAAGGCCTCGTCCAGCATGTCCTTGTGCGGATTGGGGCAACTCGGGTAGTCCCAGCCGTGACCGACGATGAGCCGCCCCGGTGTCGGGTTCGGATAGTGCTGCGCAAGCTTCGCAATGATCTCCCGCTCGTTGAGGCCGGCAAGATCGATCTGTGAGCTCACATCCCCCATGACGAGGGCGTGCACATGGTTGTCGTTGAACCCGGGCACAACGGTGCGACCGCCGAGGTCGTGGCGCTCCGCCCCCTCCCCGGCAAGGCGCGTCGCCTCCTCAGTCGAACCCACGAAGGCAAAGCGGTTCCCCCGCACCACCGCGGCCTCGGCGGCGGGCCGCTCGTCGTCCACGGTGATGATGCGGGCGTTGGTAAAGACCTTCGTTTTCACGAGGACAAACCTATCGGTGCCCGACAGGCCGGTCAAGCACGAGCCCGCAAGGGCGTGAGCCCACAAGGGCACGAGCCCGCGCGGGCGCCCGCAGATCCGCACAGCCCGTAGACCAGGCCGGGGGCGTCGCCGTACACTGGGATCCGCAGCGAGTGACGCACAGACCATATCGAGGAGTACCCAGTGGCACTACCCATCACCTACTCCGCCGAGGTCGCCGAAGCCCGACGGAGGGGCGCGGCCCTGGTGGCCCTGGAATCGACGATCATCTCCCACGGCATGCCCTACCCGCGGAACATCGAGACCGCCCGGGAGGTGGAGGCGACCGTCCGGGCAACCGGCGCGGTGCCGGCGACCATTGCGATAATCTCCGGAGAGGTGTGCGTCGGCCTGGATGAGGAACAGCTCGATCACATGGGCCGGGCGGAAGGGGTGCGCAAGGCGAGCCGCCGCGACATCGCCGCGGTCATGAGTCGCAGGCTGGACGCCGCAACGACCGTCGCGGCAACCATGATGCTCGCAGAGAGAGCGGAGATTCCCCTGTTTGCGACCGGCGGCATCGGCGGGGTGCACCGCGGCGCCGAATCCACCTTCGATGTCTCCGCGGATCTCCAGGAGCTCGCCCGCACCCGGGTGGCCGTAGTTTCGGCGGGTCCGAAGGCGCTCCTGGACCTCCGCCTCACGGCGGAGTATCTGGAGACTCTCGGCGTTCCGGTGATCGGTTTCGGGACGGATGAACTTCCCGCCTTCTACTCACGGGAGAGCGGCCTGAAGGTGGACTATCGCATGGACTCGCCGGAGGAGATCGCCCGCTTTCTCCACACCGGCTGGACCACCGACACCCTCGCAGGAACCGTGCTGGCCAACCCGGTCCCGGAGGAGTGGTCGCTCCCGAAGAGCGAGATGGATGCGATCATCCGACGCGCCGTCGACGAAGCAGAGGACCGGGGTGTCCACGGCAAGGCGCTCACCCCCTTCCTCCTCACCCGGATCACCGAGCTCTCCGACGGAAAGAGCCTCGTCTCCAACATCGCCCTGGTCAAGAACAACGCCGACCTTGCCGGCCGCATTGCGCTCCGCCTGAACGCTCTCCGGCAGTAGCCCATCGCGCCCGACCGGCGCCTTCATTTCATCAGGAGCGATGCCGACGGCCCGCCCTCCCGGCCTACTCTGAAGTATGCGCCGGCCCGTCTTCACCGCGGCCCTTCGCGCGTCCGGGAAGGCGAATGAGAAATCGCGTACCCTTCGACGAGGTATCGCATTCAATGGTTCCGTCGTGGGCTTCAACGAACTGTTTCACGATCGGCAGCCCCAGTCCGGTACCGCCCTTCTTCCCGCCCGTCGCAAAGGGCACGTAGAGCTGCTGGCGGACCTCCGACGGAATACCGGGACCGTCGTCGGTCACCTCGAAGACCACGTCCCTTCCCTCCGCCCGAGTGGTGAGCTCGACGGTGTGGGCGCCCCGCTCTGCCGGGGCCCCGTCCTTCGCAATGGCCTCCACGGCGTTGCGGACCAGGTTCACCAGACTGCGGCGGATCTTGCTCGCATCCGCAACGAACACAAAGTCCTCGGGAATGCGAACACGCACCTGAACGTTGGTACCGTTCACGAACTCGTTCACATCGCCCTGGACCTGTTCCAGAATCCGGGAGGCGGTCGTCGGCGTTCCGGTCACCCTGCTGTCCCGGGTGAAGTCGAGAATGTCACCGACAATCGTGGTTGCCGACTCGGCGGCGCTGCGGATCATGGAGAGGTAGGAGACGACGGGCTCGCTCCCGGACCCCTCCAGCTCGATCAACTCGACAAGAGAGAGGATACTCCCGAGGGGGTTGCGCAGATCGTGAGCCACGACGCTCACCCCCTTTCCCATTGCCGACAGCCGTTCGTTTCGCAGAAGCTCCTCCTGGAGCTCGGCGTTGCGGATGGCCTGGGTGGCCTGCTCGAGAAAGAGCCGCACCATGTAGACCCGGTCGTTCCGCAGCGGACCGGAGTCACTTTCGAAGAGCGCAAAGACCCCGTACCGGTCCATGGGAAAGTAGATGAAGTCTTCGCTCTGGTACACCTCATTGGCCTGCACCATTGGTAGGGTCTCCAGGTGTCTGAGCGCGGCGTCGTCGTCCGAGAGCACCCCGATTCCGATCAGCTTCTTGTAGCGCTCACCGTCGCGCACTGCGAGCAGGGCCGACGTGGAACCGACGAGATCGGATACCTGATGAAGAATGTTGTGCAGGAGCAGATCCAGCTCGGCGTCGGTTGCTCGGAGATCGCTGATGACGTGGATGAGATTCTCCAGACCGCGCGTCTTGTTCCACTCGTACACCGTCTTCGTGGCAAGCTGTCGAATCTCCTCGGGTGCGAAGGGCTTCGTATGGTACCCGACGTTCGCCCCGGCCTGACCGACGACCTCTTCAATCGAGTAATCGCTGTAGGCGGTGATGAAGATGATCTCGGCGCGGGTGTCGTACCGGCGGATGTGCCGCACCGTCTCCAGACCGTCCCAGCCGGGCATTCGAATATCCACAAAGATGGATGCGTACGGCCTTCCCTCCTCCACGGCTGCGCGGACCATGTCGACCCCGGCCGAGCCGCTTTCCGCCTCGTCCAGGTCGAACTGGAAGGTCCGGGTGCCGACCTGCCGGGGAGCGCTCTCGCCGAAGAGGGTGTTGCTTGCCGCTTCCAGGGCGGAGTAATCGCGGCGTACGGGAATGAGAATCTCCCGGAAGCTGTTCCGGACGGTCTCCTCATCGTCAATGACGAGGATACGCGTGTTGAAAGGCTGGTTCATTTCTCTGATTTCCCTCCTGAATCTGCAGAGTGCTCATGGTGTCTATGGGCCCCGGAGGTGGCGGAATCCGGGGCCCGGGATTGCGTGACCGGAAGCTCGACCGTTGCGGCGCTACCACATTCCGGGCCGGCGCTTCTCACAGAGAGCTTTCCTCCGTGACCGTGCACGATCCGTTGGGCGGAGTAGAGGCCAATGCCGCGGGAGTTCGACTTGGTGGTACTTCCCTCCTCGACCGGATACTCCCCGTCAATCGAGGTGAACCCGCCGCCGGTGTCCGTAATCGTAACTCGGACCCACCCGGCGGCGGGGTGATCAATGGAGATGCCAACCCGGCGCTCGCCGTCCCCGGCGCGTGCGGGCGCCCCATCATCTCTTCCGGCCCCCGTCGGCTCCCCGTCGAATGCCTCCGCGGCGTTCTTGAGAATGTTCACGAAGACGCGAACAAGCTTCGTCCGGTCTCCCTCGATTACTGCCTGGTCACCTTCAGCCGGAACGGAGACGTGAACACCGCGCTTCTCGAAGCTCCCCTGCTGCATGGCAAGAGCGTCGGCAACGAGTTGCTGAACGGAAATGCGGGGCCGGTGTCCCGAAACCCACTCGGAAGCGTATTGCCGATGCACCGCCAGGGTCTCGGAGATGTGCCCGAGGGTGTCCGCCATTGACTGGTACGCCCTTCCGAGCTCCTCCCGGCGCTCCTCCAGCTTGGAGACCAACTCCTGGAGGAATGACGTGAGCGCGTCCAGACGGTCTTGCCCGATTGTCTCGGCGAGCCCCGGGGCGTTCGTTGCTATGAGCTGCTCCAGGCGCTTGAGCTCCGCGATCTCGAGCCAGGGCTCCTCCCCGAGCAGCCGCGACGCCGTGGTGCTCACACCGGTGACGGCATTTCCGATGTCGTGAAGCACGCTGCTCGCGATCTCCATGCGCCCGCGCTGCGTCGCCTCCTCATCCCGGGCGCGGCTGAGACGCTCCTCCTGCTCCACTAGCTCGGTGACATCGGCCAGAGTGGCCATGTAGAGCTCCTCATCCAGGCGCTCAATCGACAGAGAGAGCGTCACGCTCCCCTCCGCTCCGAAGGGGACGGTGAAGCGTCGGTTGCCGACGGCGGTCCCTGCACGCCCCCCGAAGGACTCGACCTCTTCCGGCAATCCGGGCACATACGGCGCAAGAAGGTCGAAGAGGTTGGTCACCGGACCGCCGGCGGCGATCGGCAGCAGATACCGGGCGGCGTAGGCGTTCATGAGACCTATGGTCCCGGCCCGGTCGAGCTCAATGATGCCGATGGGCGTCTGATAGAGAAACTGAAGGAGGCGCTCGCGGGTCATGGTGCGTTCAAGGTCACGGCGTGGATTCGTCGGCAGCCGTGGATGCCCGGGTTACCGGAGATGCGTGAGTCGCGACAAGGAGGTACTGATAGTCCGAGTCGACGCGCTTGATGAGGCGAAGCGTGACCGGGGTCGGGACCATGACGTAGGTGAAGACGTAGTCCACGATCTCGTCCAGATCACCGCTCTCCTGGAAGCGGTGCGCCACCATGTAGTTGTTGGTACACGGCGCGACCTGCACGAAGAAGTCCTTCCCGAGCGCGTTCCGCGGATCGATACCCGACAGGCGCGACTCGAAGCGGTTGTACGCCGCAACGGAGCCGTCCTTGTTCATGCGCACCACGCCGAAGTCGAGCTCGTCGAGCTCTTCCGTCTTCATGGAATCCAGGGCGTCGGCAATGCCCGTTGTGTGAAAGGTGACCATGTTGCTGCTCGCTGTTATGGTATGCGTCGCCGGTTAGAGCGTCAATCGCCCATCTCGTGGCGCCTTGCTGCGCGCGGAGGTGTCCGGACCGCCCGAATCCGTTCACGCCATGCCGAGCTTTCACGCCATGCCGAGCTTCTTCAGCTTCGGATGGATGACAAGGCGACAGTACCCGGCGTTCGGGTTCATGTCGAAGTAGTCCTGATGGTAGCCCTCGGCGGGGTAGAAGGTATCAAGCGGTTCAATCTCGGTGACGATTGGATCCGAGAAGTGCGCCTGCGCCTGAGCTTTCGACTCCTCGGCAACGCGTCGCTGATCGTCGTCGTGGTAGAGAATGGCGGAACGGTACTGCGTGCCGACGTCGGCGCCCTGCCGATTGAGCGTCGTGGGGTCGTGCGCCTTCCAGAAGATCTCGAGGATCTCCCGGTAGGAGATCACCTCCGGATCGTACTCGACCTGTGTCACCTCGGCGTGGCCGGTGTTGCCCGTGCACACCTGCTCGTACGTGGGATTCGGGGTCGATCCGCCCGCGTATCCGGAAGTTACCGAATGCACACCTTCCACGCGCTTGTATACCGCTTCAATACACCAGAAGCATCCGCCGCCCAGTGTTGCTTTCTCCGTCGCCATATGAGCTCTCTCCTCCCTGCGGGTTTCAGGTTCCTGCGGGTTTCGCGGAAGTATACTCACTCATTCCACGCCGCGTCGAACAAGGTTGACACCGGCTGTTGCGCGGCAGTACAAATGAGGGGCTACCCATCGCGTGTCTTGAACAATCCACGAAACAACCTGGACACAAGGAGTGAAAATGCATACGCATCGCATCATTGCGCTCGCTTTAGCCCTCGTGCTTCTGGCGGCAGGTCTGACCTTCGCCGGTGGAAATCGGGAAGAGAGCGAAGAGGCGCAGGCAGAAGAGCAGACAACCCCCGTCGAGACTGAGGGCGAAGCGACGCCCATTGAGTCCGGCGACGCCGCAGAGGCCGTTGCCGTCGTGAACGGGATCCCCATTGAGCGGAATCGTTTCGAGTCCGCTGTTGCGCAGAGCGAGGCCCAGGCGGCACAGCAGGGCCAGCAGATGACGCCGGAGAACCAATCGCAGCTCCGCGAGCAGATCCTCGAGCGGCTGATAGAGGAGGAACTCCTCTATCAGCAGAGCATCAAGGAGGACATCGAGGTCTCCGAGGAGGAGATCGCGAATCAGCTCGAACAGACGCGTGCCAACTTCCCGAACGAGGAGCAGTTCCAGGCGGCGCTCTCACAGGCCGGCCTGACGGTCGAGGATCTGGAAGAGCAGGTTCGCCGCAGCCTGGCGATCAACCGGCTCATTGCGCAGGAAGTGGGCCAGAACTTCGAGGTAAGCGACGAGGAGGCACAGACCTTCTACGACGAGAACCCCCAGTTCTTCCAGCAGGGTGAGCAGGTGGAAGCGCGGCACATCCTGGTGTCGACCGAAGGTGTCGAGGGTGAGGAGGCCATGGCGGAGGCGCGGGAGCGCGCCGAAGACATAAAGGCGCGCCTCGAGGATGGCGCGGACTTCGCGACCCTGGCGGAGGAGGAATCCGACGGCCCCAGCGCCTCGCGCGGCGGCAATCTGGGAACCTTCGGCCGCGGGCAGATGGTTCCGCCCTTCGAAGAGGCGGCTTTCAATCTCGAGGTCGGCGAGATCTCGGGTGTTGTTGAGACGCGCTTCGGTTTCCACATCATTCAGGTTACCGACAAAAGCGGATCCGGCACGCAGTCCTACGCGGACGCCAAGCCGCAGATCGACCAGTACCTCTCTCAGCAGAAGCGCGGCGAGGCAATTCAGACCTACCTCGACGGCCTGAAGGAAGACGCTGAAATCCAGCGCAACCTCGGCGACAACTAAGCCCCTTCCGGGCGTCGCCCGACCGTGGCGCACTCGACGGTGCCGCGCCCGACGGCGCGGCCACTACCGGCTCCGCACCTTCAAGGTGCGGAGCCGATTGAGCGCCGCCGCCAGCTCGAAGGGACGGAAGACCGCCAGATCCCCCATGGGGTGCGGTGTCAGAACGTCCAGCCCCTCGACACCAACACGGCGATTGATCTCCTCCACGGCCCGGTGAAGCGTCGTCGTATCCGTTAGCATCGATTTCAGAGTAACCAGGGCCTGCGAAATCGCACGAGTCTGACCTGCATCGATGAGCTGCTCTACACCGCTCAGATCGATACTGTCCCGTCCGAACTGGATCTCCCTGGTGCCGTGAGCGCGAACCTTCACGTCGCGCTTGCCCTTGCTGGGGTCGAGACTCTCGGCAACGGGAATGCGTTCCCTCCAGGCACCGAAGGTCCGTCCACCCTCCTGACGCCGTTCGGTCCGCAGGCGCTCCGCGATCCGGCGCGCTTCATGAGTCATCTCCCGGGGCCGATACTCCCGCATGACGACGACGGTGTCGGCCACGTCGAAGTAGTCACCACTTCCCCCGACCACCAGCACCGAGGAGACGCCGAGCTCGTCGTAGAGGGCGCGGACCTTGTCGATGAAGGGTGTGATGGGCTCATCATCACCCGAAACGAGCTCCTGCATCCGATGGTCCCGGATCATGAAGTTCGTCGCCGATGTGTCCTCGTCGACGAGGAGCGTCGTCGCGCCGACCTCGAGGGCCTCCATGATGTTGGCCGCCTGGGAGGTGCTGCCGCTGGCATCATCGCTCCGGAAGGAGTCGGTGTCGGTCCCGCCGGGAAGATTGTTGATGAAGGGAGTGATGCTGACGCCCTCCACGCGGCGTCCGTCCTCTGAGCGCACCTTTACGGCGGCGGGATCGGCAGCGACGAGCTCCCGGCCATCTCCCGGTATGTGATCGTAGACCCCGCGCTCCAGGGCGCGAAGGAGCGTCGACTTCCCGTGGTAGCCGCCGCCGGCGATGAGGGTTACACCGCGAGGCACCCCCATGCCGGTCACGGTCCCGCAGTTCGGAAGGGTAAGCTCCCGGCGCAGCGACGTCGGACTCTCGAAGGGGACCACCCGGTCGCCCGTCATGGGGCGATCGTCCACCCCGCTTCGCCGGGGCAGCACGGCGCCGTCGGCAACGAAGGCAACAAGCTCCTCCTCCGAGAGGAGATCCCGGAGCGCTCGGACGTCCTCAACGGCTTCAACGTGGGTCCGGAGGCCCGTCCAGTCCTGGGTCCCCGCGACAATGCTCTCCGCTACGATCCGGGGGAGCTCCTCGTCGAACATGACGGCGGCCTGTTTCCCGGCAATTCGCCGCCCGAACGCCGGCATCCCGACAGTGAACCGGACCTCCAGAGCCCCGAGCTCTCGTGTGCCGGACCCTCCCGTGTTGGTCGCCGACGCGCGGGACGCCCCCGTGCCGGTCTCGTTCGTGCCGGCGTCCGCCACGAAGGCGGCGGTCCGCTGCAGGACCTCCTGACCCACGTGCATGATATCAATGCTGCCGCCCTTGCCGGTTCCGCGCCTTCCGGATGCGATGCGGCGGCACGCCGCACCGAAGCGTCTGATCAGAAAGTCCTCCGTGGCGGTGCGACGGGACTCGTTCCGGTAGCTCCACTCCGGAAGCCCCGTCGTCTCGGCGGGGAGCTCCAGATGGCACCGCGAGGGCGGCGCGAAGGGATCACTCTGGACGTGATCAATGCAGAGGATGAAGTCGCCGTGGTCGTAGCAGCCGACGAGCTCCTTGTACGCCTTGTAGCCCCGCCCGTCGAGACGGCGGAGTCGTTCCGAAAGCTGTGAATATGCGGTCATACGCAGGGCACCATCCGACCACCGGCTCTCCCCGGCGCCCACCGGTTGGGGACGCCGGCTCAACCGATGTTTGTCCTTCAGCCCCATGATGACGATCTTCGGTAGGTACGTGAACCACCGTGGAGGTGTACACCATGCGACTGTTCCCGGCGCTCCGGCGCAACTTCGCCTCGCGCCATCCCATACGACCGGCCCGTTCCGCCGCTCTTGCTCTTGTTGCAGCTCTCGCTCTCCCTCTTGCCGCTTCGTTCCTGGGGGCGTGTGCCTCCTCGCCGGGAGCGGACGCCGGTGGGGACATCGCCCGCGGGGAAGACGCCGCCGAGGCTGAGGCTTCGGTGGGCGAAGCAGAGCGCTCCGATTCCAGCCGACCGCTCCGCGGCGACGACCGCCACACCGACCCCTAGGTGGCGCGAAGCTACGCGGGCAACTCCCCCTCCCGGCCGCTCCCGACGGACCTGGAGTGGCTCAACACGGAGTATCCCCTCTCCCTCGAGCAGCTCCGCGGGAAGATCGTGCTCATGGACTTCTGGACGTACGGATGCATCAACTGCATCCACAACATACCGGAGCTCATCGACCTGCAGGAGAAGTACCGGGATACCCTCGTGATCATTGGGGTGCACTCGGCGAAGTTCGAGAACGAAGGCCGCACGGAGAACCTGCGCCGCATTATCTCCCGGTACAACATTCCCTACCCGGTCATCAACGACGCGGAGCGCCGAATGATGGACGAGTGGAACGTCCGGGCGTGGCCGACGCTCGTTCTCATTGATCCCGCCGGCAACGTCGCGGGACGCGAGACCGGGGAGGGCTTCTACCAGAAGTTCAACCGGGCGATCCTCGGGTTGATCCAGGAGTTCGAGGAACGCGGCGACCTCGACCGGAGCCCCGTCGGCCATACTGTCGGCACCGAGGGGCTACCCCAGACGGTGCTGGCGTTTCCCTCCAAGGTGCTCGCCGATCTGGACCGGAACCGGCTCTTCGTGTCGGACACGAACAACCATCGTGTCCTGGAAGTCGACGCCGCCAGCGGCGCGGTGAATCGGGTGATCGGGGCGGGCACCGCCGGCTTCGAGGACGGCTCCCTGACAGATGCGACCTTCCGCAAGCCCCGGGGCATGGCGCTCAGTCCAGGGGGCGCCACCCTCTACGTCGCGGATACCGGTAACCACGCGGTGCGCACCGTCGATCTGGCCGGGGGCAGTGTATCCACCCTGGCCGGAACCGGCATCCGGCCCTACAACTATCCGCCGCACCCGGGCCCCCTGCCGACCCGGGGGCTGCGCTCGCCCTGGGATCTTGCGCTCAGGGAGGACCTGCTCTACGTCGCCATGGCCGGATCTCACCAGCTCTGGCAGATCGATCTGGCCGGGAGCGTCGCAGACTACGCCGCCGGAACCGGGGGAGAGGAGGTCGTCGACGGCCCCGCCTTCTCTTCGCGCCTTGCCCAGCCGAGCGGACTCACCATCCTGGACGGGCACCTCTACTTCGCCGACAGCGAGTCGAGCTTTCTCCGACGCCTCTCCCTCCCCGCTCCAGCAGGCGCCGGCGCCGTCCCGGGTCCCTTCGAGGGTGTCGTCGAGACGGTTGCCGGCAGCGGCAACGGTCTCTTCGATTTCGGCGACCGCGACGGAGTGGGCCGGGAGGTGAAGATGCAGCACCCCCTCGGCCTCGCCGCCGACGACCGCTACGTCTACATTGCCGACACCTACAACCACAAGATCAAGCGCTACGATCCCCGGACCCGGGAGGTGACGACCATCGCCGGCGGCGAGGCGGGCTGGGCCGACGGCGACGGGGCTCGCTTCTTCGAGCCGGGCGGCCTGGACCTCCACGGCGAGACCCTGTACGTAGCCGACACGAACAACCACGCAGTCCGAAAGCTCAACCTCCGCACCGGCGTCACGGAGACCCTCGTGGTGCACAGCGTGCCCCGCTCGCCCCGGGAGGTCCCCACCGTGCAGGTGACGCCGGCGCGTCTGCGCCCGGGCACCCGCACTCTCGCGGTGAACGTCGAGTTGCCGGAGGGGTTCAAGGTGAACGACACGGCGCCCTCCGGGGTCACCCTGACGACACTGCCGCGCTTCCTCACCGCCGCGGTACGTGAGATCCGCGCGCCGGGGCAGACCTTCCCGGTGCGCTTCGAGGTGGCGGCCACGCCCGGCTCGGGCAGCGCCCGGGCACGGATCAATGTCGTCTACTGCCGGGACGGCGAAGAGGGCATCTGCTTCTTCGAGACTGTCGATCTGGTCATCCCGATCGAGGTCGTTGAATCCGCGGCAGCGGACCCCGCAGCCCCTTCCGTCGCCGTGACCCATCGAGTGGTGCACCGGGAGCCTTGATACGCGCGGAGGCGCGCGCATATCTTATAGCCACCATGTCACTCTATCGTGTGCACCTCACCTGGAAGGGAAAAGACGTCATGCTCAGAGCGCGCGAGCTCGACATGACCCACCCGTACTTCGTTTCGATTCGCGATCTCGTCTTCCCGGAGGGGAAATCCGTAATCATCGATCCATCTCAGGATGAGGTGAGGAGGACCTTCGGACAGGCTGAGCACCTCCTCATTCCCTTCCAGTCCGTCTCCCTGATCGAGGAGGTTCGGGAGAACGAGGCCGGCGCCGGCGACAAGGTGCGGCCATTCACGGTGGTCGAGGGTGACGACAAGCGGGAAGGTGAGAGGAATGGCGACGAGGATGGAGACGAAGAGTAACCGGGAAAAGGGGCAGCGAGTCGGCATTGCCCTCGGGGGAGGCGGCGCCCGGGGCATATCGCATTACGGAGTCCTCAGGGAGCTGCGCAAGCGACCCGACCTGGCGCCGGATACTGTGGCGGGCTGCTCCGCCGGTGCGGTGGCCGGTACCCTCTACGCAGCGGGCATCGACCAGCGCACCGTGGAGGAGATGGCCGTCGAGTTCGACTGGTTCCGCGACGTCGTGGAGATCGGTGACACCCTGCGAAACATGTTCGAGCGCGGCCGTCCCGGCCTCATGTCGAACAATCGCCTGGCGGATCGCATCAACACCATGCTCGACGGCCGCAGCTTCGACGACCTCCCGATGGACCTTGCCGTTGTGGCGAGCGACATTGTGGGAAACCGCCGCGTCATCTTCACCTCCGCCCGGGTAGCGGAGCGCCTGGACTGGGAGATCCTCCACGGATTCCTTCCCCCACGCACCCGCTGGACCCCGGGCTTCGAAACCCGCGTCGTTTCGGACTTCCCGGATGTCGGACGCGCCGTGCAGGCGAGCGCGACGGTGCCCGCCTTTTTCGCGCCGGTCGAGATACGCGACATGAAGCTCATCGACGGCGGCGCCATGGATCTGGTACCCGTAGACATCATCAAAGCCATGGGGGCTCATGCTACCGTGGCCGTGAGTCTTGGCCTTGCGGCCTTGCCGGAACGCGTGAAATCGACGTACGGTGTTATCTCGTGGCAGCTCGGGACGCTGGGGATCCATCAGCTCTGGCGCAGTCTCGCCGAGGCGGATGTGGGCTTCGAGATCACCGGCATTGCCGAGCGGAGCCCCGTGAAGGCGGGTCAGGTCGACCTGATGGAGCAGGGCGCCGCTGATATGCGGGAGCACATGCCGGCACTCGAGGGCGCCGTGGCGGCGCGACGATCGCCACTGGCTCGCTACGTGAGCTCGAAGCTAGGAGTGTGATACGTCAATGCAATTGACCTGTCTCTCGGTCCCCAACCCGGTATCATACCTGATCTGCTACGGCATCAAGGATGTGGAGAATCGGACCTGGTCGACGGAGCACCGCGGGAAGCTCTATATCCATTCAGGCGGGCGCGTGAGCTTTCGGGGCATGCCGGACATGTCGCGCTATCCCCTTCCCCTCGTCCACGAGTTCGACCGCCTCATGAACGACATTGAGCAGATCGAGGCGCAAACACGGTACATCGGCATTGTGGACTACGGGCTGAGCGTCTATCTGAAGAAGGAGCCGCGCCAGCCGGACTCGATCGTTGCCCAGTACAACCTGCTTCAGGACGTGTATGACCACTACCGCTCCGACGAGCAGGGCGCCTTCTTCCACGCGGAAGCCATTATCGGCAGCGTCGAGCTGGTGGATGTGATCTCCGACTCCGAGAGCGAGTGGGCGGAACCGGGGCGCTTTCAATGGGTCTTCGAGAACCCGTGCATTCTCAAAGAGCCGATCCTTCGAATCCGAGAGCAACCGGGCATATTCGCCCACGAGGTCTCGGGAGTGTAGCGCGAGCCGGGTATGCACCCCCTCGTCGACGCCTGGTTCGCCGAGACCTACGGCGAACCCACGGATATCCAGCGCCGCGTCTGGCCCGTCATTGCCCGGGGAGAGCACGTGCTCTTCACCGCTCCCACCGGCAGCGGCAAGACCCTGGCCGCCTTTCTGTACAGTCTGGACCGCCTCCTCACGGGGGAGTGGGAAGCGGGCCGCACAACGGTCCTCTACGTCTCTCCCCTCAAGGCGCTCAACAACGACATTCAGCGCAACCTTCTCCAGCCGCTGACGGAGCTCACCGCGCGCTTTCGCGCCGCGGGCCACGATCCGCCGAGAATCCGCGCACTAACCCGGAGCGGTGACACCCCCGCCGAGGAGCGCCGGGGCATGCTGCGGCACCCGCCGGAGATCCTCATCACCACGCCGGAGAGCCTCAACATTCTTCTCACCAGCAAGAGCGGCCGCACCCTCCTGGAGACGGTGCAGAAGGTCATCCTGGACGAGATCCACGCCGTCGCCGGGGGCAAGCGCGGCACCCACCTCATCACCGCGGTGGAACGGGTCGACCGCCTGGCGGAGGCGCCGGTGCAGCGCATTGCCATCTCCGCCACGGTACGACCCCTGGAGGAGATCGCCCGCTTCGTGGCGGGGTACGGCACCGCACGCGGCGGGGCCGGCGGTGACCCGGACCCGCACCGCCCCATCACGGTGGTCGCCGGGGAGGGGCGCCGCGAGGTCGAGCTCCGGGTGGAGTACGCAGATCCCCTGCAGCAGGTAGTCGAGGATGAACCGTCGCCGTGGCTCCCGGTCATCGAGATCCTGCGGAGCCACCTGGCGCGCAATCGGTCGATCCTGATCTTCACGACGAACCGGCGGGACGCCGAGAAGGTTGCGTCCCTGCTCAACGAGGCGGAAGGGCGCCTCTGCGCCTACCCCCACCACGGCTCCCTCTCCCTGGAGCTGCGCCGGCAGGTGGAGTCGCAGATGAAGGAGGGCGCCCTGGAGGCGATCGTCGCCACAACATCCCTCGAGCTCGGCATCGACATCGGGAGCATCGACGAAGTCATTCTCCTCCGCACGCCCTTTACCGTCGCCTCGGCGGTGCAGATGGTGGGCCGCTCCGGACACCGCGTCGGCGCCGTGAGCCGGGGGACCTTCGTCCCCTTCTTCCCGCGGGACCTCTTGAGCGCCCTGGTCATGCGGGAGGCCGTCGACGAGCAGGACATCGAGGAGCTCACGCCGGTGGAGGGCGCACTCGACGTCCTGGCGCAGATCATCGTCTCCATGACGGCCCACGAGGAGTGGGAGCTGGACGAGCTCTACGCATTCCTTCGGCGCACCTACCCCTACCGCGCTCTGAACCGCCGCCTCTTCGAGGGGGTCGTGGACATGCTCGCGGGTCGCTACGCGGACTCGCACATCCGCGAGCTCGAGCCGCGCATCTTCAAGGACGACCTGGCCGGGACCATCCGCGGCCGCCCCGGGGTGGAACGCATGATCTACCACTCCGGCGGCACCATTCCCGACCGCGGCTACTACGAGCTCCGCGTCGCCGGCAGCGAGAGCAAGCTCGGCGAGCTCGATGAGGAGTTCGTCTGGGAGCGCCGCCTCGGGGAGGTCTTCGTCTTCGGCAACCAGAAGTGGAAGATCCGCGAGATCACCGACCGCAGCGTCCGGGTCGAGCCCGCCGCCGACGCCTCCCGGGCCCTCCCCTTCTGGCGCGGTGAGCCCCTCCACCGCGGCTACCACTGGTCGCGCCGCCTACTCGACGTCCTGACCCGCCTTGAAGAAATCCTGTCTGGAGCCGATGCCGACGGCCTGAACCGCCCCGCCCTTCGCGCCGCAGTGCGTACGACCCTGACGCCGGGGGTCCGCACCAACCCCGCGGCTCGGGGCGGCCCCGCGGCGGGGCACCCCGGCGACAACGCCGGCGCACACTCCGACGCACCCTCGATCTCGGACGACGCCCTGGACCACCTCATCGACTTCCTGCAGGAACAGCGGGATGCGACGGACGGCCTGCCCCACCGGGGCCGAATCGTCGTAGAGGAGACCGCCGGACGGCACGACCGCGACACCGGCACCCGGGACGTCGTCGTGCACACCCTCTGGGGCGGGCGCCTCAACTACCCCCTGGCGCTCCTGCTGCGCCTCGTCCTGGAAGCGTCCGGCACCCGACCGGCAGGCGGCGGCACCGGTGGGGACCACAGCATCTCCGGCGACGGCGTCGGTGGGAACGGCACCGGCTCGCCCGAAGTTGCCGTCTTTGCGGATGACGATGCCGTCCTGGTCCAGCTCCCGAGCGATCGCGGCGCCGACGCGGTCGTCGCAGCCCTCCGGGATGTCGCCGGCAGGCCGGAGCAGCTCCAGGAGGCGCTGCGGGACATCCTGGAAAGCTCGGGCTTCTTCGCGGCGCGCTTCCGGGAGAACGCCGGGCGCGCCCTCCTGCTGCCCCGGGCGGGCTTCGACCGGCGGACGCCCCTCTGGCTCAACCGCCTCCGGGCGCGGAACATTCTGACCGTCGTGTCGCAGTACCCGGATTTCCCGATCGTCGTCGAGACCTGGCGCACCTGCCTGCGGGATTACTTCGATCTCCCGACTCTGGCTGAGCGCCTCCGGCAGCTCCACGGCCGGGACATTGCGATCGCGGCGGTTGCCACCACGAACCCGTCGCCCTTTGCCCGGGAGCTCGTCTGGCAACAGACCAACGTGAACATGTACGAGCTCGACCGCGGCGTCGGCCGCTCCGGCGTCACGGCGGAGCTCATCCGCAGCGTCGCCGCCTCGGGCATCCTCAACCGCACCATCCCGGCGGAGGAGCTCACCGAGACCGACCGGCGCCTCAAGCGCCAGGAGGCGTACTACGCCCCGGAGCCGGGAGACGACCTCATTGCCTGGGTGCGCGCGCGAGTCGCGATTCCGGAGGAGGAGTGGACCGCCCTGGTGGAGGCGGTGGCGGGCGGAGCAAGCGGAGCGGACGGCGCCGGCGACGGAGGCGCCCCGGCGGGCGGCGCAGAAGCGGGTGCGGACGCCGTGGTGGCCTCGGTCGCCCGCAGAGTGTGCCGGCTCACCCTCCCCGGCGCCGCCGGACCGGTGATCACAACCATCGACCGGTTGCCGACGCTGGAGGTCGCGCTCCGCCACGCCGGGGAAGCGCTACGGGCGCCCGGCAGCGACGGCGACAACGCCGTCGACAACAACGGCAACGCCAACGCCGGCGACGGCAACGCCAACGCAAACGACGACGGCCGGGCGCGACTCGGTGACCTGGCGGAGTCGCCGGCGCCGGGCACCTCCATCCGGGAGGAGATTGCCCGCGCCTACGAGCCGGCAAGGATGCGAGAGCCCGCGGAGCCGGAGCGGGAGTCGCCCCGGGAGCCGGAGTTGCAGAACCTCGTTCGGGACTTCCTCGGCTACTACGCGTCCATCTCGCCCGTGGAGATCGCGGGAACCTTCGGAGTCCCCGAGGCGTGGGTGGAGGCCTTCCTGGAAGAGGCGCGGGAGACGGGAGAGGTCGTTTCCGGTCACGATCCCCGGGAGCCCTCCCGGATCTGCCGAAGCGAGATCTACGAGATCCTCCTTCGGCGTACCCGCCGGCGCGGTCGCCAGGCAATAAGCCCGGTCCCGGCGGAGCGGCTTCCGCTCTTCAGTGCGGTCTGGCACGGGCTGATCCGGGACGATGCCTCAGCGCAGGAGCAACAACGTCACGGCGGGGAGACTGCTGCGCGAAGCCGCCGCATCGAGGGCGCGGTTGAGCAACTCAGCCTCCTCCCGGTTGCGCCGGACACCCTTGAGGAGCTCATTCTGCCGGCGCGCATCCGCGACTACCGCCCCGCCGATCTGGACGACCTGACCAGACGGGATGCGGTGGTCTGGTTCGGCGCCGGTTCAGGGCGGATCGTCCTGGCCATTCCGGAGGATCGCGACCTCGCCGCGCCGCTGCTGTCGCCGGAGGGGGCGGAAGCCCCGCAGGGCGGGAGCCCGCGGGCCGACGGAGCGCCCGAGGCGGGGGAGCCGGCGGAGGCGCTCTTCCCGGCGGCGCGGGGGCGCTTCGCCTTCTGGGACATTCACGACCACGCCGGTTTCGGAGTCGAGGAGACGGAGCGGCGGCTCCTGGAGCTGGTGTGGACAGGCGAGGTCACCGCGGACACCCTCGGGCCGATCCGGTCGCTCCCCGAGAAGGGAACGCGCCGTCCGGGAAGCAGCGAGGCAGATCCGCGACATGGCGCCGGCGTGCGGAGCGGCCGTAGACATCGATCTCAAAGGAGACAGGTAACGCCCGCGGCCGGGGCGTACTGGTACCGCCTGGCGCCGCCTCCCTCCCCGGAGAGCGAGATCGAGGCGCTGGAGCGGGCGAAGGACCGCGCGCGGGTGCTCCTGGACCGGCACGGGGTCCTCTTTCGCGAGCGCCTGCGCGACGAGGCACCGGGGTTGCGCTGGCGGGACGTCTCGAATGCGCTGCGTCTCATGGAGCTTGCCGGTGAGGTTCTCGGCGGCTACTTCGTGGAGGGCGTGTCGGGGCTGCAGTTCGCCACGCCCGAGGCGGCGGAGCTCCTGCGGAACCTGGAGGAGGCCGCACCGTCGGTCTACTGGATGTCCGCGGCGGACCCTGCCTCGCCCGCGGGAGTCGGCATGACCGGCCTGCCCTACGAGCTCCCGGCGCGGCAGAAGACCACACTCCTCGTCTACCGCGGAACCGATCTCGCGGTCGTCGCCCGGCGCGGCGGCAAGGACGTAGACATCGACCCTGAGATCTGTGAGGACGACCCGGACCTTCCGCGCCTCTTCGAGTTCGCCCGCACGGCGACCTCCCGGGCGGTGCGTCCACTCTCACGCTTCGTCATTGAGACGATCAACGGCGGCCCGGCTTCGGCCTCGCCCTGTGCTTCGGCGCTCCGGGAGATGGGCTTCCGGCCGGACCACACGCGGCTGGTCCTCTGGGCGCGGTACCGCTAGCGGCGCGAGCGGCCCGCAGCCGGACGCGCCGGCGGGCGACGTAGACCCGGCGCGGGGGCGCGCGGTACACTCGGCACGGAGGCACCTGTGGCAGCAACACGACAACAGATACGACAGACCCTGCGGGGCATCAAGGACTCAGATATCGGCGCGGACATCGTCTCGCTGGGATTGGTGAAGGAGATAGCCATTGACGGCGATGTAGTGACCGTTGCGATCGAGGTGACAACGCCGACGGCGCCGCGCAAGGAGGCGATCCAGGCGGACGCAAAGGAGCGACTGGAGGCGCTGCCGGAGGTGGCCACCGCCAACGTCACCGTCTCGGAGCAGCTCACGGTGAGGGAGATGTCGGGCAAGCGCACCGGCCTGGCCTACGTCAAGAACATCATTGCCGTGGCATCCGGCAAGGGCGGCGTGGGCAAGTCGACCGTCGCGGCGCTCCTGGCGAAGGAGCTCGCCCAGCGCGGCTACAAGGTCGGGCTCCTGGACACCGACCTCTACGGTCCGTCGGTTCCGGCCATCTTCAGGCTCCACGGCGCCGACCTGGAGGTGACCGATCAGGAGATGGTGAAGCCGGTAGAGGCGGGAGACCTGAAGGTCATGTCCTTCGGCTTCTGGCTCGGGGACAATCCGGCGGTGATGCGCGGCCCCATGGTCACCAAGTACGTGCAACAGTTCCTCTACGAAGTGCAGTGGGACGAGTTGGACTACCTCTTTCTCGACCTGCCGCCGGGTACCGGGGACATTCAGCTCACGATTACGCAGTCCGTGAACATTGACGGCGCCGTCATCGTCACGACACCGCAAGCGCTGGCCTACGCAGACGTAGGCAAGGCGATCCTCATGTTCGACCGCGTCAACGTGCCGATTCTCGGCGCGGTGGACAACATGGCCTACTTCCTCTGCGACAACTGCGGGAAGCGCCACGATATCTTCGGCACCGGCGGTGCCCAGCGCCTTGCCGAGCGCTTCGGCACGCGGATCATCGGTGAGCTTCCCCTCTCACACCAGGACTACGGCCTTGCCCTCACGGGTGAGCTGAAGAATAAAGCCGTCGCCGACACGGCAACGAACACCCTCCTCAGTCTCGGAGAGGTCGTCGTGGGCGTCTCGGTACCGGACGTCACCTATGACGACAACGCCATCTCCCTGGAGTGGCCCGACGGAGAGAGCCTGGTTGTGCGGAACAAGGATCTGCGGTCGAGCTGCCAGTGCGCCGTCTGTGTCGATGAGTTCTCCGGCGAGCGCAAGGTAACCCGGGACCAGATTCCCGACGATATCAAGCCGGAAGAGGTCCGCCCTCTTGGAAACTACGCCCTCTACATCAAGTGGTCCGACGGCCACTCGACCGGCTTCTTCCCGTACTCTCTCATTCGCGAGGTCGCCGAGGTCGGCCCGAAGGGGTAGGTGAGACCGGCGAGGTTACCGGTCACCCGGGCACCTGGATGCCGTGAAACCCCGGATGGACCGGCTCGGGCAGCTCCGGCGGCACGCTTCCCGATACGAGCGTAAGCTCTCGGGACTCCGAACCGCTCGCACCCCCTTTCGTCACCTGGCTGAATACCTCGAGAGGTGTGGGCATGTCACTCCTCTCCCGGGAGGACCTGATGTGACAGCGCAATCACCGGTTGCTCCTTTTGAGAACCGCCGTGACGCGCTCGGCCGCCGCGAGCCCGGAGAGGAAGGCGCCCTCCACCCGCGCTCCCCTGAAGGCGTCGCCGGCCAGAACGATCTGTGAGGCCGCCTCAAGGGAGACCGCTCCCACATCCAGAGGACGTTGCGGCTTGCTGTAGCGCCAGCGCTTCACCTGACAGGTCTGCGGATCGAGCTTCACGATCCTGCGGACTTCACGAAGCACGACCTCGGCGGCCTCTTCGTCCGGGGCGTCATGGTAGGCCGCGCTGATCTCCGGGGCGCAGTGAACCGTAATTGCTCCGGCGGCACCACTGACGCCTTTACGGGCGTTGTCGGCAATCCAGTCGATCGTCTCGCTCGGTCGCTGCAGTCCGCCGGGTTCCGGCAACTCGACCTCCCCGTCAACGGCGAGGAGCACCAGACAGGGATGATAGGTGAGAGCGGCTGCCTCTTCCGGGACGAGGGAGTCCAATCCGCCCTCCCGAAGCAAGGCGATGGTTTGCGGGACCGGCGGTGTGAGGACGACGCTCTGCGCCGAGAGGGTCTCTCCTTCCGCGGTCTCGAGCTCGACGTTGTCGTCTACTCGGCGGACTGCGGCCACACGTGTGGAGAGATCCACGTCCAGGCCTTCGGCCAGGTCCTTTGCCACCGCCGTCATGCCCGGCACCCCGCGGTACCGGGGATGGCCGTCCACGCCGGCGGAGGGCGCAGCGGCGGAGGGCGCAGCGGCGGGGGGCGTCGCCGAGGCGGGAGCGCCGGAGTCCCCGATTCCGCGAGGAAAGCCGTCGGCCCAGTGCGCGACCACACCTCGATCGTGCCAGTCCGCGACAGCGCGGCGGAACTCCGCGCTTCTCGCCGTGATGAACTGGGCGCCGTGATCAAAGGTCGCCGCCCCTGCGCGCCGGGTGGCCAGCCGGCCTCCGACTCCCCTGCCCTTGTCGACGATCTTCACGACCCTTCCCAGTTCTACAAGACGGCGGGCAGCCGTGAGCCCCGCCATTCCGGCTCCAACCACGATTACGTCGCAGCTCTCATGCATGGACGCGAAAATACTCACGCCGGACGCGGGCGGCCACAGTCGGACCCGCGCGGCCACCGCGCGCCGGTGAGCGAAGAGCACTGTGGACCGTAGTGCCCTTGATCATGTCACCCATGTAGCATATTCTTGCCGTAATCACCCCAACATAGGTGTCAGGCTGCATAAACATGCACCGATCATGATCGTCGCGGACGATCATCTCGTGGAGTAGTCAATGACGGACACGGTTTCCATTTCCTCCCGATTCCTCGTGCCGGATGAGCTCGCCTCGGTCTTCGAGCGCACCGAGATCATTGTGCCTGAGAGTCGACAGCATCTTCTGGACATAACGTTCTTCGAGTCGGATGCCGACTTCGTGGAGATCTCATACGCCCTGCCGGACGGCCGGGAGTATCTCGAGGTCACCGTGGCGCGGTGCAAGAACGGCGCCGCCGTGAACTACGTAGAGCCGTACATGCGCCGCCGCGATCCGGAGGCAATGGTCATTGCCGACGACAAACCCACGGACAAGACGCGATACGTCGACCGCTTCGGCAAGCCCTTCGACGAGGTCCGGAACGCGACCTTCGAGTGGTTCGCGTCGCAGGATCGACTGGTCGTCCTGCCCTTCATGTCCGGAGACTCGAAGCGCGGATATCCGACCATCCTGGTTGCGCCCTACAACGCCGGCTTCTTCATTGCCGGCCTTGCGGACCTGCAGGGCTTCATTCCGCGGGCGGACCTCCCGAAGACCTTTGAGCCGAGCGCGATACTCTACCTCGCACCCCCGTTCCGGCACACCCACTTCGACGGACGGCAGGTCGTTGTCCATAACCGGACGGACAAGCTCCACGAGTTGTTCTCCTACAATCTCTATCCCGGCCCGAGCGCAAAGAAGGGTGTCTACGGGATTCTGCTCACCAAGGGCGAGCAGGAGGGGTGGAACACGCTCCACAGCTCCGCGGTTCGCCTGATAACGCCGTACGACAACGAGTTCACCATTATGCACGAGGGGGCCTCCGGAGGCGGCAAGAGTGAGATGACCCAGGCAATTCACCGCGAGCCGGACGGCCGCGTTCTCCTGGGACACAACACCGTCACGGATGAACGGCTCTTCCTGGAGCTCGTCGATACCTGCGAACTGCACCCCGTGACGGACGACATGGCTCTCGCCCCGCCGTACCTCCAGAAGGACAAGAAGAAACTCGTCATTGAGGATGCCGAGGCCGGCTGGTTCCTCCGGGTCGATCATCTGGCGGAATACGGCACCGAGCCCTACCTGGAAAAGCTCACCATTGATCCGCCGGAGCCCCTCATCTTCCTCAATATCGATGGAAAGCCCGGGGCGACCTGCCTGTTGTGGGAACACACCATGGACGCGCCGGACAAGCCGTGTCCCAATCCGCGGGTCATCCTGCCGCGCCACTTCGAACCTTCAACGGTTCACGGTCCCGTCGAGGTGGATGTGCGCAGCTTCGGCGTCCGCACACCGCCGTGTACCCGGGAGCGGCCGAACTACGGCATAATCGGAATGCTGCACATCCTGCCGCCCGCACTGGGGTGGCTGTGGCGTCTCGTTGCACCGCGGGGGCACTCCAACCCGAGCATAGTTACCACCGAAGGGCTCTCGAGCGAGGGCGTCGGGTCCTACTGGCCCTTCGCCACGGGCCGCATGGTCGACCAGGCGAATCTGCTCCTCCGGACCATTCAGCGGACACCGCGAACGCGCTTCGTGCTCATTCCGAACCAGTACATCGGTGCGTACAAGGTGGGCTTCAAGCCGGAGTGGATTGCCCGGGAGTACGTTGCCCGGCGCGGCAGCGTCCGCTTCCGGGAGGGCCAGCTCAGTGCGGCGCGGTGTCCCCTCCTGGGATACACCCTGCCGAACCTGAAGGTGAACGGTCAGCAGATCCCGCGGGGTCTCCTTGAAGTCGACGAGCAACTCGAAGTCGGCGAGGAAGGGTACGACGCCGGCGCGGGGATCCTCATCGATTTCTTCAAGCAGCAGCTCGACAAGTTCCTCACGGACGACCTGGATCCCCTGGGACGCAAGATCATTGAGATGTGCATGGATGACGCCCCGGTGTCGGCCTACGCTGATGTCATGGGCGAGCCGTTCTATCGATAAGGAGCTGTGCACTGCATGGCGGCGGTCGGCGGCGCCGTACGCTGATTAGCCACACCCGGCGGCCACGCCCGGCGGCGGTGCACGGCGACGCCCGGCGGCGGTGCACGGCGCCGGTACACGTCAGCCCTGGCCGCGGCGCTGCGCCTCCACGACGGTGAGGGCCACCACGTTCACGATCTCCCGGACCGATGACCCGAGCTGCAGGATCTGCACGGGCTTGTGCATGCCCATGAGAATGGGACCGATGAGCTCCGCCCCGCCGAGCTGACCGATGAGCTTGTAGGCGGCGTTGCCGGCGGTGAGGTTCGGGAAGATCAGCGTATTGACCCGTTCGCCGACAAGGTCGCTGAAGGGATAGTTCTCGGCGAGGAGCCGGTTGTCCAGGGCTATGTTCGCCTGTACCTCCCCGTCCAGCACCAGGTCCGGAAATGCGCTCTTCGCCTCGGCGACGGCCTTCTGGACGCGTTCCGCCTCGTCGCTGCGCGTCGAGCCGAAGTTGGAGTGGGAGAGTACCGCCACCACGGGCTCCACGTTGAAGAAGCGCACGGTCCGCGCGGTAAGCCCGATGATGTTCACAAGATCCTCGACACTCGGCTGGAGGTTCACCGTGGTGTCCGCGAAGAAGTAGACTCCCCGGCTGGAGTTCACAATGTACATCCCCGCCACACGATGCACTCCCGTCTCCGTGCCGACCACCTGGAGGGCGGGCCGGATGATCTTGGGGTACTCCTTGGTGCGCCCGGAGACCAGGCCGTCGGCGTGACCGCTCTCCAGCATGGCGGTGCCGAAGTAGTTGCGGTCCCGCATGAGACGCATCGCCTCGTTCATGGTCACACCCCGGCGCTGCCGCTTCTCGTAGATGAGCCGGGCGTACTCTTCGCTGCGCTCCGGCGCCCGGGCCGGATCAAGGATCTCGCAGTCGTCGAGCCCCTGAATGTCGTGACGCCGGATGATCTCGGATACCGATTTCTCCGGAGCAAGCAGGACCGGCTCGGCGATCCCCTGGGCGCGTACGATCTCAGCCGCCTTGAGCACGGTGTAGTCATCCGCCTCAGTGAAGATGATGCGTTTCGGGGCGCGCCGCGCCTCGTTGATGATCCCCGTAACCAGCTTCTGGCCGATTCCCACACGGTCGAGAAGCTCCGCCTCGTAGTGCGTCCAGTCGTCGATTGCATACCGCGCGACTCCCGAATCCATTGCGGCCTTCGCGACCGCCGGCGCAACGGAGGTCAGGAGCCGTGGGTCGAGGGGTTTCGGAATGAGGTAGTCCCGGCCGAAGGCGATCTCCCCTTCGCTGTAGGCGCGACTCACCGTCTCCGGAACGGGTTCCCGGGCCAGTCGCGCGAGAGCACTGGTCGCGGCCTTCTTCATCTCCTCGTTGATCTCCCGGGATCCGACGTCCAGAGCGCCCCGGAAGATGTAGGGAAAGCCGAGAACGTTGTTCACCTGATTCGGATGGTTGGAGCGACCGGTTGCAATGAGCGCGTCCGGCCGCGTCTCCTTGGCGAGCTCGTAGTCGATCTCCGGGTCGGGGTTGGCCAGGGCGAAGATGATCGGGTCCCTGGCCATCTTCCTGATGTGCTCCACCGTGAGGATGTTTCCCACCGAAAGCCCGAGGAGCATGTCCGCCCCGTCAATGGCATCGTCCAGACCGGTCACATTCCGGTCGGTGGCGAACTCACTGGCCGGATGCGAGGGAGCGAGCCGGCCGTTGAGATCGGCCGCGCGGAGGACGCCGTCGGCATCGATCATGATCATATTCTCCCGTCGCATCCCAAGGGTGCGGTAGAAGCGTGCGCAGGCGACGGCGGCGGCGCCGGCACCGAGGATTACGACGGAGATCTCGTCGATCTTCTTGTCGACGATTTCGAGGGCGTTGAGCAGGGCGGCGCCGGAGATGATGGCGGTGCCGTGCTGGTCGTCGTGCATGACGGGAATGCGGCAGCGGCGCTTGAGCTCCTCCTCGATGAGAAAGCACTCCGGTGCCTTGATGTCCTCCAGGTTGATGCCGCCGAGGCCGGGTTCGAGGCGGCTCACCGTCTCGACGAACTCCGCCGGCGCATCGGCCGTGACCTCCAGATCGAAGACATCGATCCCGGCGAACTTCTTGAAGAGGACGCCCTTCCCCTCCATGACCGGCTTGGACGCTTCCGGACCAATGCTGCCGAGACCCAGCACCGCCGTGCCGTTGGTCACCACCGCCACCAGGTTGCCCTTGGCGGTGTAGCGATACGCCGCATCGGGATCCTCCGCAATGGCGCGGCACGGCGCCGCCACCCCGGGCGAGTAGGCCAGGGCCAGGTCGTACTGGGAGGAGAGCGGCTTGGACGGAACCACCTCGATCTTTCCCGGCCGCGGTTCCTCGTGATATCTGAGCGCCTCGTCATCACTGACGTGAAGCTGCCGTTTCTTCGAAGCTGCCATGCGTACAGGGTAACCCGCTGACCGTCGAGGTGCTACCCGGCCCGCGGGCGGCGTGCCCGCCGCCGCGGGCCGGCGCGGCGTGGCGCGGCGGTTGGCCGTCGGGCAGCGTTGACACGAGGCGGGCGCGCACGTATTCTATGAAGCAGTTCGGGCGATTAACTCAGTGGGAGAGTGCTACCTTCACACGGTAGAAGTCGCTGGTTCAAATCCAGCATCGCCCAGGTAGTGTACGTTGGAGCCCCGCAGAAGCGGGGCTATTTTTTCGTCCGAGGCCGCACCGCGTTGCGGCCGATTGCCCGCGGCTATCCAATGCGCAGCAGCCAATGGGAACTCGGCCATGTCCGGGTGGCCCACCAGCTCCCCCCTATATCACAAACCGCCCATCCCGGATGATGTCGACTTCCCGGTCGTCGCTGGTGGTGCCGGTGACGGTGATGTCGGGGGTGCCGAGCATGAAGTCGGTGTGGACCAGGCTGGTGTTGCCGCCGGCGGCGCGGAGCTCCTCCTGGCTCATGGCGGCGCCGCCGACAATGCAGGCGCTGTAGGAGCTGCCCAGGGCGAAGTGGCACGCCGCATTCTCATCGAAGAGCGTGTTGAAGAAGACGGTGCCGGAGGTGAAGATGGGCGATGTACCGTCGACGAGGGCTATCTCGCCGAGGCGGCGCGCTCCGGCATCGATTTCAAGATAGCGTTTCAGAACATCCTTCCCGGTGCGTGCGCCGAAGTCGACAACGTTGCCCCCTTCGAAGCGGAACCAGGCATCCTCCACTACATTCTGCAGGACCAGGGCCGGGCGAGTCACCCGGACCGTGCCGTCGGTCTGGTCGAGGTGCGGCGTCGTGAAGACCTCTTCGGTGGGGAGGTTGGGCATGAAGCGGACTCCGTCGGGGCGCTCGGCGTCGCCGCCGGCCCAGAGCGCCTGCTCCGGTATGCCCACGGAGAGATCGGTGCCGTCGGCGCGGAAGTGGAGGCGCCGAAGTGCGAGGTTCTGTAAGGTCTCCGAGCGACCGCGGATCAGGGCGGCGCGCTCCCACCACGAAGCGGCGGGATCCTCTTGGTCCAGGCGCAGGATCGGTTTCATGCGCTCCCACAGCTGTGCCCGCGCCTCCGGAGTTGCGGCACCGCCGAGGACCTTCGCGGCCCACTTCTCCGTGGGGTGTGCCACGACAATCCACTGCTGCCGATCCGCCTGGAGGGAGCGGCGGAGCACCTCGCGGGTCTGGGAGGTTGCCCGGCTCACCCGGGCGTTTCGATCTGAATCGATGCCCGTGAGGAGATCCGGGTCGCCGGGATTCTTGATGGACACCAGTGCCCAGCCCTCCTCTACCAGACGCTCGTTCATGTACTTCGCATGCTCCGGAAGGTAGTCGAGGTACTCATCCTTCGACGCTTCGATCCGGTTCTTGTAGAGCCGGGGAACCGCGATGTCCGCCTCGACGTACTGCGCGCCGGCCTCATAGGCGGCGCGGCCGACCGCCGCGGCGAGCTCGGCGTGAGCCGTCTCGGTCCGAATCTGCAGGTTCTGGCCGGGCTGGACGTTGACCATGTCGACAATGAGGCGGGCGTATCGCGTGAATTCGTGTTCGTTCATGATAAGCCGGAACTATAGCAACTCCCCCTCGCCGGGTCAAAGCACAGATAGTACCTTTGGCTGCGTGAGTAGACCGCAGGCACGGCAACTGACGGCAACCTGGCACTCGAGCATGGAGGAGATTCCACGGGAGGCGTGGAACCGCCTGGCACACCCCCTCCGAACTCCCCTCCTCGAGTGGGAGTGGCTCCGCGAGCTGGAAGCCTCCGGGAGCGTCGCCCCGGACGAGGGGTGGGTCCCCGTGCACCTGGCGCTGTACGCCGAGGGAGGGCCCGCGGCGCCCGACGGACCCGGCGCGGCCGGTCGGGACGGCGCGGCCGCGGCCGACGGCCCCCCCGCGCCCGACGCGCCGTCCGCGGGCAACGGCGGCGGTGAGGGAACGATCGGGGCCGGCGGGACCCCCACCCCGACCGGCACGTCACCCACCCTCGTCGCCGCCGCGCCGCTCTACGTGAAGACCCACAGCATGGGGGAGTTCGTCTTCGACTTCGCCTGGGCGGATGTGGCGCAGCAGGTGGGGATCAAGTACTACCCCAAGCTCATCGGCATGAGTCCGGCCACGCCGTCGACGGCGTACCGCTTCCTGATCCACCCCGACTACGACGAGGCTGCGGTCACCCGCGCCATGCTGGGACAGATCGAGGAGTTCTGCCGGGAGAATGACCTGCGCACCATGGCCTTCAACTACGCCGAGCCCGGCTGGCGGGAGATCGTGGAGGAGGCGGGCTTCACCACCTGGAAGCACCAGAGCTATCAGTGGATCAACCACGGATTCGACAGCTTCGACGACTACCTCTCCGTGTTCCGCAAGAACCAGCGCAAGAACATTCGCAAGGAGCGTCGCAGCGTCGCCGAGGCGGGCGTCCACATCGATCCAATAATGGGAACCGATGCGCCGGACCGCTTCTTCTCGCTGATGTACGACTTCTACGAAGTCCACAACGAGCAGTTCGGCCCCTGGGCGGCGAAGTTCCTCAACCGCGCCTTCTTCGAAGGGCTCGCCGACTCATTCCGCCACCGCATCCTCTTTGTCCCGGCGTACCGGGACGGCCGGACCGACCCCTTCGCCATGTCGTTTCTCCTCACGAAGGGCGACCAGCTCCTCGGCCGGTACTGGGGCGCCTTCGAGCACATTGACAACGTGCACTTCGACGCGTGCTACTACACACCCATTCAATGGGCCATAGAGAACGATGTTCACGTCTTTGACCCCGGCATGGGCTCTTCGCACAAGGTTCGGCGCGGCTTCGAGGCGGTGGAGAACCACAGCCTTCACCGCTTCCTGGACGATCGGATGAACCAGATCATGCGGGGCAACATCGACCGGGTGAACGACTACGAGCAGCAGAACATCGACTATCTGAATGAGGCAATCCCCTTCGCCGCGGACCGCGACCCCAGACAGCGCGGCTCTATGTGACGACTGCGAGGCCTTGACAATCTCCTGACTCCTCGCCGATACCGTAACCGGACCTTCCGAGAAACCAGTCAAAGCGGGGTAGCCTGTGATGCGTGTCGGACTGCTGCGTTGGCGGATCTTCATTGCCAACATCCTGATAACGCTGGCTGTCGTTGCATTCCGACAGACCTTCGTGGTGATCTTCAATCCGTATCTCGACCTGACCGTGGCAGAGCGGATTCTCTTCTCCCTTCAAGTCGAGGTGTACGCTCCGAGTCTGGCTCTCGCGGTGATCATGTACCTGGTGATCGTTCTTCGGCTGCGCCCGCTGTTCCGGTTCCTCACGGGAGGATCCGCCTATGACGCAGCCCGCAGGGCGAGCATTTCCATTCCGTGGATCCTCATCATTGTCCACGCGGCCTTCTGGATCGTCGGGACCACTGTGTTCTACGCCCTGCTCATCGGGTTCGGCAGTCCCGGCCGGGTTACTTTCGGGTGGACCCTTTTCACATCCACCAGCGCCGGCCTGGTGACGGGTCTCCTCACGGCGCTCTGGATGAACCGCATCCTGCTGCAGCCGAAGCGCGCCCTGCAGATGATCGACATGCGCGACGGCGAGCGGAATCGCTTCTCCGCGGCGAAGAGCTATCTCAT
>CAZZIE010000003.1:72431-95642 GCA_964654185.1 uncultured Spirochaetaceae bacterium
CGCCGTGGTTGCGACGGCGATCTTCTTCGGCTTCATGGCCGACTTCTATCGCACCGCCACAACGGTCCCGCGTGGCCTTGCGGGAGTGACCGCGCCCGGCATCGCCCTGGGGTCGATACTGGCGGGCGTTTTTCTCCTGATGACGCTGCTGTCGCGGTCGGAGGATCGCTTTCAGATCAGGGTCCTGGATGAGAAGCTTCGACAACTCGCCTCGGCCGGGGGCGACCTGTCGCAGCAGATCGCCCTCATCAACTTCGACGACGTCGGCGAGGTCTCGGTACACATGAACGGGTTTCTCAAGGGCCTGGCACGGCTGGTAGGCCGGGTTGCCGAAACGGCCCGGCACCTTGCGGTGTCGGGGCATGAGCTTGCCGCACGAATGGAACAGTCCACGCAGAGCGTCGATAACATCGTCACGTCCATTGAGCGAGTGCGGCAGCAACTGCACTCAGAAATGGACAGTCTTGAGGAGTCATCCACAGCGGTCCAGGGAATCGTCGCGGGTGTACAGAATCTCGACGAAGACATTCAGAGGCAGTCCGAGAGCGTAACGCAGTCGTCCGCGGCGATTGAAGAGATGATTGCGAGCCTGCGCTCCTCCACTGAGCACAGCCGGAAGCTCGCGGAGCACTTCGACGGCCTCGTCGACGCCGCCAACGAAGGACGCACCGGCATCACCACGGTGAGCAGCGAGATCAACAACGTCGCCGAACAGTCCGAGAAGCTGACGGAAGCGAACAGGCTCATTGCGACGATTGCGGCGCGCACCAACCTTCTGGCCATGAATGCCGCAATCGAGGCCGCCCACGCCGGTGACGCCGGCAAGGGTTTCGCCGTCGTTGCGGATGAGATCCGCATTCTCGCGGAGAACTCAACTGCCCAGACCGCGGTCATCAACGAGCAGTTGAGGAAGACCCAGGAAGTCGTGTCGGGAGTGGTAGATGCTACCGGCCGCGCCGAGGGCGCCTTTCAGGAGATCGTCCGCCGAATCGATGAGGGCCGCGCCCGGCAGGAGGAGATCCACCACGCCATGAGTGAGCAGAGCACGGGAAGTGAGGAGGTTCTCACCGGTCTCGCGCAAATCACCGAGGTCACCGAGAAGGTGCAGAGAGCTGCGACGGACATGCGTCGTCGCAGCCAATCCGTGGGAGAGCGGATGGACGTGCTCCGGACTGCCTCGACCGAACTGCGGGACGCCATGGATGAGATTTCGAGCCACCTGGGGGAGATCCGCCAGGCGACGGCCGGGGTGGCCGACCTGAGCGAGAAGAACCGCGACCAGATCGACGGGCTTACTTCGGAGACGGCACGATTTCGATTGTCTTAGGTACGCGTGTTTTAGGGACGCAGCGTTACGCGCTGCTCTGGGTTTTCGCGGCTCCCGCACTCCCGCTGCCGGGAAACTCCACCTGCAGAGCCGAAAGTCCCTCGTCGGTGCTCTCGAGACGGAGGCTCGCCCCGTTTGCCCTGGCGAGCTTCTCCAGAAGGGGTTGCCATTCGTCCCATAGCTCCCGGGAAGCTTGATGGGCGCAGCAGATGCTCAGGCGGGCGTGATCGCCCTCTCGTCGCGTCCGGAGACGGAGAGTTGCCGGCTCCACCGCATCCCCGCCGTCGGGATGAGCCCGTTCCACGTGATCGACGGCGAAGGCGAGGAGCTCCGTAAGGAGGCGCGAGAGGAGGACCGGACTCGTGAGCACCGCGGGAAGCTCCGAATCGAGGTCTTCCTTCAAGGTCACGGCGAGGCCGCCGCGGCTCTCGGCCAGCTCGCCGGCAACGCGCTGAACCGCCGTGTTGAGATCGAGATCCATTTCCCGGGCGACCCCGAAGAGGAGCGCATCGTCTACCAGGTCGCGGCGGATCGCCTCCAGCTCCGTGACTGCGTCGCTGATCGTCTGGATGTAGTCGAGCAACTCAGTCCGGGGCATGCGCTGCTCTGAGGAGACGCGGCCGCCGAGGGAGGCGACGCGCTCGAAAGCAGCAACCGGCCCGGAGAGCTCGCTTGCAACGTAGGCACCGTAGCGTTGCAGGAGCGTCATTCCGCGCGGCTCCCGGGAAACATCGTCCCCGACGACTTCCTTGACTGAAATGCTCCGAAGCGCCTCAGCCAGACGCTGATTCTCACGTCTCAGGTTGTAGAGATCGACGGACTGCCTGACCACGCTGATCAGCTCCACCGCATCCCAGGGCTTGAGGATGTACCGATAGATGTTCCCGTTGTTGATGGCGTCCAGGAGGGACTCCCGGTCGGAGTAGGCGGACAACACGACGCGGACCACTTCCGGTCGCTCCTCCTGAGCGCGGCGCAGCAACTGCAGGCCGTCCATCTCCGGCATGCGCAGGTCCGAAACGAGAACCTGCACCGGATTCTCCCGAAGAAAATCGAGGGCGTGTGCCGGATCCTTGAAGGTGACCGCCTGGTAGGGCTGGAACTGAAAGAGTCGTGTGATGGCTTTCAGGACGAGCTCATCATCGTCAACGAATACGACGGGGGCGGCGTGGCGCGGACCGTTGAAGGATTCATCGCTCAAATCAAAGGCGTCACTCACGACGAGTCTCCCTTACCCGCGGGATTCCTTCGGCGGATGTGCCGGAGCGGCAGATACGATATGCTGAAGATATCCCGGATCGTATTCCGATAATCAGGGTAACACCATTGCCTCGCGCTGACCAGCAGCCGGCGCTGACCGGCAGCCGGCGCTGACCGGCAGCCGGAAGGTCGTGTTCACAACAGCCAGGGTTGCGGCTGCGTTGCATGTAACAGGATTGGAGTCCCTTTGCTACCATGGAAACTACGGGATATACTTGATTCGGTCGCTCGGTAACGTGCGCCGGCTGCGGCACGGCATTGGTCGTGTTTGGCCCTTTCAACGTGGCGCTGCTGATGCAAATGGCCGCACAGCGCAAGCTGCCGGGGTCTCCCCGGGACCAGGAGTCGAACGGACGTGGTAAGAACAGAGGTTGCCTCTCAGGTACGAAGTTTCAACTCTTCCCAGGCGGATCTCCGCATGCACGTCCACAAACATCCCCACTTCTCAGACGTTGCCACATTGACTCTGGAAGGCTCCCTCGATACCGAGAACGCTACGCTCTTCCACCGAACCGTCCAGGGCATCATGATGGAGCTCGTATCGGTACGTCTTCTCGTGTTCGACCTCGAACGGCTGAAGTACATATCATCTTCGGGAATCGGCGCCTTTACGAACATCCTGGTGGCGGCGCAACAGTACGGTTATCGGATCCTCCTCTACCGGCTGTCAACCAACGTCCGCACGGTCTTCGACACGCTTGGCTTCTCTCAGTTCTTTCGACTGGCGGAAGACGGTGAGGACATTCTGCAGTACGTACCGCCCAAAGGCGCCTGAGAGCTCGTCCGAAGCGCTCGACCGGAAGCCGCGATGTACACCGGAAGGAACCAATGAGCCTGTCACAACCGTCAGACACGGCTTACTCCGTTCTCTTTGAGAGCCCCTGGCTGTACATCCTCACAGTTGATGCAACAGGCGTGATCCTGACTGCCAACGAGCCGGCACGCCTTCTCCTCGACCTCGATCCTGCCGACACCTCTCGCGACATTCGTACCACCCTCCTCTCGTCGCTGTACATCCCGGCAGCCGCGGACCGCGGATCAGCCCGGGAGTTGCACGGCGAGACCATCCAGGAGATCGAGATCGTCACGCCGGCGAGCATCGTGCGGTGGTTCGAGTGGCGGGTGGTACCTGTCGGCGGGCACACCCCACTCCCCGCGCATGGTCACGGCGGGAGCGGCGCAGTTGCGCGGAGTGGCGCTGCTTCCGGTTCCGGAACCCGCGCTCCCGAAACCGCCGGCTCCGGAGCGCCCGCCCCGAAGGGCGCCGACTCCCGGGCACCCCGGTTCCTCTGCGTCGGCACGGATGTCTCCCGGCGCCACCGCGCCGAGAGGCGCAACCGCGTCCTCTTCGATGAATCCAAGGACATGATCTTCACCTGCGCGCCGGACGACCGCATTACCGAGGTGAACGAGGCGGGGGTGAGCCTCCTCGGCGCCCGGACCCCCTCCGCGCTGGTCAACCGCAAGATCACGGACTTCTACGTCTCCGTCGCGGATCGCGACTTCTACCGCCACCGTATGGCAAACGACGGCTACGTGAAAGACCTGGAGCTGGTCATGCGCCGTGAGGACGGTACCCGCATCGTCGTCCTCGAGACCTCCACCGCGGTGAGGGACGGCGACGGGAACATCCTTGAATACCACGGGATTATCAAGGACATCAGCGAGCGCATCCGACTTGAACAGGACCACATGAAGATGAACATTGAGCTCGCCGAGACAAACCGAAAGCTCCGACATACGCAGTCCAGACTCGTCCAGCAGGAGAAGCTCGCCTCGGTGGGACGACTCGCCGCAGGGGTTGCCCATGAGATCAACAACCCCCTCAGCTTCGTGAAGAGCAACTTCGACAGCCTGAAGGAGTACGTCAGGCGGCTCTCGTCCTACCTGGAACGCACGGGGCCGGCCCGCGGCGCGGGCGCCGGAGGCAGCGTCGGCGAGGCGGAGAGCGCAGAAGCCGGGAGCGCACTCCCCGCGCAGATCCGGCACATCCTCAACGACCTGGAAACGCTCTTCGACGAGTCCGAGCACGGCTTCGATCGCATGGTCTCCATTGTCCAGGGTCTGCGGAACTTTGCCCGAACGGGCACGACGGACACCGAGCCGTACAACCTCAATAGTGCGGTGGAAACGACCCTTGCGATCCTGCGAAACGAGTACAAGCACGTCGCCACCATCGAGCAGCACCTCGCGGACGTGCCGGACGTCTACTGCGTCCCCGACGAGATCAACCAGGTCATCCTCAATGTTCTGGTGAACGCCGTACAGGCAATACGCTCCCTCGGGGATGAACACCCCCGACCAATCCGCATCTACACCGGCAGCACGGAAACATCGGTCTATTGCAGGATCCAGGATACCGGGCCCGGCATCTCCGCCAAGGATCTGCCGCAGATCTTCGAACCCTTCTTCACGACCAAACCCCACGGCCAGGGAACCGGTCTGGGTCTCAGCATCTCCTACGACATTATCGTGAACAAACACGGCGGCGATCTCAGCGCCGAGAACCTGGAGGGCGGCGGCGCATCCTTCCTCATCCAGCTTCCACGATTCGCCGCCGGCACCGCCCGTGACGCCGCCGACGGCGCGGCAGGTTGACGCCCCCGGCGCACCCACCTACATTCCACTTCACGGGGGCGCAATGACCGGAATCACCAGGATCTTTATGACCCTCTTTCTGGGGTCGATGCTTACGGCCTTCCTGGTCGTCCCTGCAGCATCTGTCGCGGGAAGCGACGACTACAGGGGCTTCCGGCAACGCTCCACGGAACACTTCACGTTCGTGTACGAACCCCGGGATGCCCAGGCGGTAGAGGACCTCGTCGCCATGGCGGAGGAGGTCTATCGGGACGTCACCACCTTTCTGGAGTACTCGCCGGAGCACACCCGGGTGCTGGTGATCGGCCGCACCGACCGCGCAAACGGATACTTCTCCTCGGCGCCGCCCCAGCATATCGCGCTCATCGTGGCACCTCCTGAAGGACTCAACCTGGGGACGCGCCACCGGGAGTGGCTTCGCCTGGTCTTCGTGCACGAGTTCACCCACTACGTTCATCTGAACTACGACAGGGGCTTCTTTCGTGGCCTGTCCCGCCTCTTCGGGGAGGAGCTGATCACCGGAAACCTCCTCTTCATGCCCTTCTGGAACGTCGAGGGCATTACCACCGCCGCCGAGTCACTCCTGACCGCCGGGGGGCGCGGTAAGAGCGCATTCTTCGAGCTGCCCTACCGGGCGCTGGTCATGGAGAACGAGCTCTTCAATCTCACCCAGGCGGGCTACCAGTCCCACCTGCCCCCGCGCGGCAGGTACTACGTCGGTGGCTATCTGCTGATCAACTACATTGTGCGGGAGTACGGCATTGCCACCTACCTGGACATTCACCGCGACTACCTTCGCTTTCCCTTCTTCGCCATCTACGGCGCCGTTCGCCGGAACACCGGCAGGAGTGCAGCCGCCATGCTGCGGGAGGTGCGCCGCGAACTGGAGCGCGCCTACGAGAGCCGCATGGAGATCCCTCCGGGCCGACTGATCACGCCGAACCGGGTCGGAGACTACTATCTGCCCGTATCCGCAGGGGATCAGCTGGTGCTGTACCGGCGGCGCCCGGACGCCCGGGGCGCGATCATCCTCCTGGATCCGGAAACCGGCGCCGAAGAGGTTCTGGCAACCGTCCCCCTGAGCGACGGCCACTCCCTGACCGCCGCCGCCGACGCCTCCACGATCATCTTCTCCGCCTTCGAGTCGACGGGCAGCCACCCCGCAGGCTCCCTGCTCTTTCCGGGGGAAACGGTGGCGCATCTCTATCGCCTCAATGCGGAGACCGGAGAGGTTGTGCGCCTGCCGGACACGGCGCACCTCACCCAGCCGGCGGTCTCTCCGGATGGAGGCACGGTGGCCGCGGTAGAGCGTCGCGGCGCCTACACGAGACTCGTTTCATTCCCCATCGACAATCCCGGCAGGAAGCGCGTGCTGCTCGAAGAGCCGCAGACCCAGGTGGGAAGCCCGTCCTTCTCTCCGTCCGGGCGTCACATTGCCTTCACGGTCAAGGTGGAAGGGGACCAGGACATCGTCACAATGGACCTCGGGGCGCCCGCCGACGGTCGCTCATCTCCCGCCGGGGCGGGCCGCGCGATTCCCGTGCCCGGCTTCTCCGGCTCCGCGGAGCACTTCCCACGATTCCGAGGCAACGACACCGTGATCTTCTCGTCCGATCGCACCGGCAGCCTGGCGCTCTATCAGTACAACCTCCGGGAGGGCTCGACAGGGTTGATCCTGCGGGATCCGGTTGGTGCGTACGGCGGCGTAGCCCACGGCGATGAGGTGATCTACGGCACCCACACGGCAAAGGGGTGGGCGCTGCGGACCACGCCGGACGACGAGCTCGTCTGGTTGGAAGTCCCATCGGAGCCGGTGGTTCCGGGGCGCACCAGCCTGATCGCCGCCGGCCGCACCCCCGGCTGGACGCCCTCCCGGGAGGGTGAGGCTCCCGACGGAACACCGGCTCCGTCAGCGGGGGCGGCGGCGGAAGCAATTGGGGGACCGGATGCGGGTGCCGAGGATGGGCGTCCCTACCGAGACATTCCCCGTCCCGAGCTCTGGTTTCCCTGGTACGCGGACGCCACCGGCGCCGACGGCGGGTTGGGCCTCGGACCGGCGGTGCAGATCTACGGCGCCTCCCTCCTGGCGCGGTGGAGCTGGCAGACAAACGTCGGTATCATACCCGGGTTCCTCGGCGGGGTAAGCGGCTCCACCGGCGGCACCTTCGATCCCGCCGTGCAGCCCATTGGCTCCGTTCAGCTCGGCTACTCCCAGGGCCCATGGTCGCTGCGCTACAGCGCAAACAACTCATACAGCGGATCCTCCGGCGCGGCAACGCAGGTCGTCGGGCAGAGCCTCGGGGCAAATCGAAGCCTCGTCAGCCGGGAGCGCCTGGGCATCGGCACGAATCTGATCCTCAGCACCGCCCTGGTGTATCAGACCGTCATGACCGGTGTGGGAAACTTCGGCTTCTACGCCCCGCCCGCCTTCAATACCGCCGGGCGACGCATGGCACACGGCGTCTCTGTGTACGTTGGCAGAACTGTCGTCGGCGCGGCGGAGGAGTTTCACGGCGCAACCGGCAACGCCGACGCATCCCTTGGAGCCTCCTACGTCGTACCGATCCTCCAGGGCGAATACAACGGCGTTGCCCTTCAGGGTAACGGGCGCGTCTTCGGGCCCGGCCTGGCGCCCACCCACGCGAGCGTGTTCGAGATTCGCGGATACTACACCACCGGGGCGCCGCTGACCGCGCGGCCATACACGGTCCAGCCCCGGGACACCAGGGTTGCAGTCGTCGGCCCGTCGACGCTGCCGGTCATTGCGGAGGGACGGAAGGGCAATCTTCTGGGACATCTGGGATACCGTCTGCCGATCGCGCGAGTGGACATGCCGCTCTTTCTGGGAACCGGCATTGTGGGATTCGCGGCAGACTTCTACGCCGAAGGAGCCCTCGCCTTCGATGTGCAGCCCTTCGGCGTCGACCTGGACCCCGGCATCATTCTGGGAAGTGAGATCGTTACACTCTTCCAATCCAAGAGCGTGAGCGTGCCGGTGGGCATCGGGACCAGCATCCGCATGAACCCCCGGACACTTCTCGAGGAAGGCGTAGAGGTGCGGCCCTACGTGTTCGTCGACTTTGCCCTGCCGACGGAGACCGGCGGCGAGTACGCCGACGCCGCGGCGCGCAGCCCCTATCCGAAGCGCCCGGAGATGTAAGCCTCCGTCCGCTCCTTGCGCGGATTGAAGAAGATGTCCTTTGTTTCCCCCGCCTCAATGATAACGCCGTTCAGAAAGAAGGCGGTCTGATGAGAGAGACGCCCCGCCTGCTGCAGGTTGTGGGTCACCACTACCAGGGTGTACGCCCGGTGCAACTCCTCCAGGAGGTCCTCGATCTTGGCGGTGGATATGGGGTCGAGAGAGCTCGTGGGCTCGTCCATGAGAATGACGTCCGGCTCCACGGCAATGGCCCGGGCAATGCAGAGGCGCTGCTGCTGCCCCCCGGAGAGGCTGAGGGCCGGCTGGTGGAGGCGGTCCTTGACCTCCTCCCAGAGGGCAGCCTGCTTCAGGCTGTGTTCCACCGTCTCCTCCAGGATCGCCTTCTTGTGAGTGCCGTGAATCCGCGGGCCGTAGGCGACGTTGTCGAAGACCGACATGGGAAAGGGGTTCGGCTTCTGGAAGACCATGCCGATCCGCTTCCGCAGCTCAATGACGTCGTACTCCTTGTAGATATCGTGGCCGTCGTACTCCACCGTACCGTTGATCCTGACGTAGTCGATAACATCGTTCATGCGGTTGAGGACGCGGATGAACGTCGACTTGCCACAGCCCGATGGCCCGATGAGGGCGGTGATCCGGTTCACCGGGATGTCCATGTCGACGCCGTGAAGCGCCTGGAAATCTCCGTAGAAGAGGTCCAGGTCGCGAATGCGGAACTTGAGCGCGCCGTCCGTGTCGCTGTTGGTGTGCTGTGCTTCACCCATGAATCAACTCCGTTTGCCGCACTTCCTACTGCTGGGCCGCCATGCGGGACATCCTGCCAATGAGGGTGCGTGTCAGATAATTCACTATAATGACGATGATTACGAGTATCGTTGCCGCCGCGAAGGCGTTCGGTAAGGAGATGGTCTCCCGCACGAGCAGGTAGAGGTGTACCGAGAGGACCCGGATGGGCGAGTTCAGGCTGCGAATCAGCGCCAGATTGCTCCCCATGGTGTACAGCAGCGCCGCGGTCTCGCCGACAGCCCGGCCGATCCCCAGGATCATCCCGGTGAGGATCCCCGGTGCGGCCGACGGCAGCACGACCCGGAAGATCGTCTGGAGCTTGGTAGCCCCCAGGGCCAGACTTCCGTCGCGAATCTCCTTCGGGACCGCCCGGAGCGCCTCCTCACTGGTGCGAACCACCGTGGGGAGGATCATCAGGGTCAGCGTGAGGGTCCCGGATACCAGGCCGGTCTGGAAGCCCAGAAACTGGGCGAAGAAGACCAGGCCGAAGAGGCCGAAGACGATCGACGGGATCCCCGCAAGGGTGTCGGTCCCAATGCGCAGGATCGTCAGCAGTTTGCCCTGCTTCGCGTACTCAACCAGGTAGATCGCCCCGGCCACACCGATCGGTGTGGCAATGGCGAGGACAAAGAGAATCATTGCCAGGGTATTGAGGATGATCGTGCTCGCCCCGCCGACGGCGCCCGCCCGGCGCGGCGGCGTCACAAAGAAGGAGGGACGGAGGTTCGCCGACTGCTCGACGTGTTCCACCTCGACCACCGGAAGATCCGCCGCCCGAACGACGTCCCGACTCGCCAGCCCGACGGCTCCTTCGGTTGTCCGGATTGCCTCGGCGAAGGCCTCCGCTGTGTCGACGGTTATCACCCCGGCGCTCATCGACTGCGATAGCTCCGGGAACGCCTCCGAAAGGAGCCGGCGCTGCTTTGCCGCGAGAGCGCCGTTACCGGCAAAGAGTACCGGCCGAACCGGCAGGGGCTCGTACTCCCCCTGGTCCCCTTCGCTCAGATTCGCCGGCGTGATCTCGATGCGGGGGCCTCCGACCTCCTCCCACGCTGCGGCTTGGCCGAATACCAGTTGTCCGACCTGATCGGCGGTGAGGTGGTTCAGCCGGCGGCCTGCCTGGAGTGCCGTAACATCGGGATGAACGGCCACGCTCAACTCGTACAGGGACACGGTCCCGGCCGCAGTCAGATCATCCCGCCAGTCCGCCGGCACCAGAGCCACAGCACCATCGCTCGCAGCAATGCTGCGGGAAACTGCGTCGGGACTCCCGGCCCGGCGCACACCTTCACCGAAGTCCCCGGATTCGCCGAGCAGGTAGGCGGCCACTGCCGCGCGGAAATCGGCGCTGCCCCCGATGATCGGTACGGCGCTTCGGTCCTGCCCGGTGAGATAGCCGAGGTAGGGGTTCAGTCCCAGGAAGAGTTCCCGGAGCTCGTCGTACTGGATAGTGTCCAGGCGCAGGCCGCGCGGCACCATGATCGCGAAGCTCGCGCCGCGGCCGGTGTCCACCGTCTCCTGCGCAAAGGGAACGGTCGGCTCCGTGCTCACGCTTCGGGTGTAGAAGCCGTTCACCACAATGTAACCGATGATCAGGCCGAGGATCAGAATGGTGATTCCCGCCGCCCCCCAGATGAAGCCCTTCGCTATGCGTTCGTTCCAGCGCACCAGACGGGCGTGCCGGGACGGGGCGGCCGGCCGCGGAGGGGCCGGGGTGTCAACGGTTTGCACTGCCATCCGGTCGCACCTTCAGCTCGGATCTGCGGTTGATGATCTGCGTCGTGAGATTGAGGAGAAGTATGAAGAGAAAGAGCACAACCGCCGTGGTAAACAGCGACACCCGGTGATCGCCGCCGGCGTATCCCATGTCGTTGACAATGGCCATGGTCAGGGTTCGCACCCGGGAGTAGACGCCGTTCATGGGCATGGTCGGCTGATTCCCCGCCACCATGAGCACCGCCATGGTCTCCCCCACCGCGCGGCCCATGCCGAGAATGACACCCGTGAGGATGCCGTTGCGCGCCGCCGGGAGAATGACCCGCCAGATCGTCTGCCAGTGGGTCGATCCGAGGGCGAAGGAACCGTCGGCGTAATCCCGCGGCACCGCCCGGATCGACACCTCTGTGATGTTGATGATGGTCGGGAGGGTCATGATTGCCAGGATGGACATCCCCGAGAAGGCGTTGTAGTTCACCAGAGGATCGGCCACCCGGTCGAGAAAGAAGCCGATCATCATGACCCCGAAGAAGCCGTAGACCACGGAGGGGATGCCCGCCAGGATCTCCGTGGCGCTCCGGAGCATGCTCTGAGCACGCCCCTTTGCGATCTCCGCAATGAAGATGCCTACGGCAATGCCGATCGGCACGGACAGTGCCAACGCCCCGGCGGTCACCATGAGAGACGCCACGATAAAGGGCGCAATCCCGAAGCTCGGCGGATTTCCAATGGGATACCAGTCCGTGCCGAAGAGGAACTCCCCGGGCGTCGGCGGCGTATGGCCATCCAGGGAGACGAAGAAGAGCGGCAGCCCCTCGATCATGATGAAGAGGGTGATGAAGAGCACGCTGAGAATCGACAGCGCCGCGCTCAACATGAAGACGCCGCGCATGCCCTGCTCGTAGTACGGCCTGAACCTCAAACAACAACCTCCTCGATACCCGCCGTCGGCGTTCACACCACGCGGCGGCGGTCGGCGTTCACACCACGCGGCGGCGGTCGGCGCCGCGACGACCGCCTGAGCGGCCGCGGGCGGCACCCGGGCCACGACCGGTCAACCCACCGGGGGGCGGCAGCGCGCCGTGCCGGCGCCCCTACCGGAGCGGCAATCCACCTACCGAAGCGGCAGGTAGCCGACCTCGTTCACGATCTCCTGACCGCGCTCGCCCAGCAGGAAGTCCACGAAGACTTTAGCCTCGCCGGCGGGCTCGCCCAGGGTCACAACGTTGAGTGGCCGCGTGATCGGATACTCCCCGGTCAGGACCGTCTCGTTGGTGTCTTCAACGCCGTCAACGGAGAGCGCCTTGCCCCCCTGGTCCGCGACCCGTTCCAGCGTGATCATGCTCGCATAGCCGATCGAGTACGGCGTCTGGGTCACCATGGTTGCCATGTTGCCGTTGCTCTCGGTAACCAGAGCCTGCCGGACGTACCGGGCGTCGTCCCCGTAGGTCCTCACCAGGACCAGCTCCCGAAAGGCCCCGAAGGTACCGCTCGCCTGATCACGGTTGACCACGACGATCTCCTCATCCGGGCCACCGAGACGGCTCCAGTTCCGGATCTCGCCGACGAAGACCGCCGCAAGGTCCTCGATTGAGATGTCGTCGATCGGCACCGTCTCATGCACGATGACCGCCAGCCCGTCGGTGGCAATGGTCGTCGCCTGCAAGCCCTGCTCCCGCTCGCGAATGAAGAGGGCGCGGCTGGATGCGCCCACGTCGTAGATGCCGTTGAGGGTTCCCTGTATGCCCGCGGTTGATCCCGGTGCATCGTAGGAGAGCTCCGCCGCCGGATCCACCTCGGTGCGGTAGACCTCGATCGCCGAGCTCATGATCGGGTCCATGGTGGTGGACCCACCCATTGATAGCCGAAAGTTGCCGCTCCCCTCCTGCTCGCCGCCGGCGAAGGCGGTAGCGACCAGGATGGCCGTTCCAATTGCCGTCAGAATTGCGCGTTTCACGTTCCGTCTCCTTTTGCGCTATAGATCGAGCTTCGCGGAAATGCTGAAGCTTCTTCCTTTGCGATACTCCTGCACAACGTTCCCGGGGTTGTCTCCTGAAGCTGTCTGCACTTCTTCGCCGACGGTGAACCGTGCCGGCAGATCCAGGAGGTTCTTCGCGGAGAATCCGAAGGACAGGAACTTCGAGACACTGTGTCGCACGACGAGGTCCAGCTGATGAAAGGGCTGCTCGTAGGTGTCGGGAACGCCGTTGACGCCGATGTCGGTAATTCGCGGCCCGAAGAGGTTGTAGTTCAGGAACACGCTCGTGTGCTGCTCCTTCTCCTGCGACCAGGAGACACTGTTCCGATACCCGAGGGAGGCGTTGAGCACGTAGGGCGACTGTCCCTGCAGCGGACGGTCTATCGAGGTGTTAGCGAAGGTCTTCGCTTCGGCGCGGCCGGTGGTCGGATCGGTGAGATCGAACTGGAACTCCGCCCCCTCTTCACCAAGATCGATCTGCGACCAGATGTAGGCAAAGTTACCGCGAGCCGTGAGATCCCGGAAGAACCCGGCGACACCGCCAAGGGCTCTTCTCCATCTGATCGTACGGTCCATGGAATCGAACTGGACCCGACGCACCAGACCTTCCCGGATCAGGTCGGCAAGGTAGCGGCCCTTGAGGCTCCACTCGATCTCGGCACCGGTATTCTGTGCTGCCGGAATATTGGCCAGGGTGTTGAGCGTCTCGCCGCCACCCCGGTTCAGGCCAAAGGACTCGATCGGGCTGTCGAAGTACTTGTAGAAGGCCCCGACGGTCAGGAGCTCCTCTTCTGCCGGATACAGCTCCCAGCGAAGATCGCCGTTGTACAGCCGCGCCGTCTGGAGATTCGGATTCCCCTGAAACACCCCTGCCCCCGGCGCCCCGCTGAACTTCTGCTGCGGCGAGAGGTCGCTGAGGTCCGGCCTGTTCACGGTGCTGCTGGCCGCAATCCGCACCTGCATGCGGTCTCCGGCCGGAATCGTCACATTCAGCGAGGGCATGAGGAAGTCGAGGGGCTCGGTCGTCTGAAGTATCTGGGGGTCCGCCTCGTCGCCGGAGAAGGCGTCTCGGGACTGTACGCTCTGTCGAGACCACTCCGCCCGCAGTCCCGCGGAGAGTCGGGAGCTTCCGAAAACCAGCACATCCGTCGAAAGGTAGGCCGCCGCAAGAAGCTGGGAGGCACTGATGGTATCGGTGAACTCGGTGAACTCCCGGAAGTCAAAGATCTCCCCGGAATCGTCGAGACCAATGTAGTCGTCCACGAAGATGTCGTTCGGGTCCCGGGAGACGATGTCGCGATTCGCAACGGCGTTCTGATAGGTCAGGCCGAATCGCCGGGTTTCGGACTCCCGGCTCTGATACGACGCCTCAAGGCCGAGGTCAATAAAATCCGGAGTGGGATTGCCGAACCAGGTCACCGGTAGGGAGAGAGCGAGGGATCCGCCGTTGATGATGTCGTTAACGGTCGTGAAGTTTCGACGAACCGCCCAGTCGTCGAAGACCAGGTAGCTGTCCTCTTCCACGAAGTCGCCGTCCTGATCATCTTCCCGGTAGATGTAGTACCGACGGTCCGGCTCGTAGCTCCGGGCGAAGGAGATGTTGTAGGTCCAGTTCAGCTCCGAGCGGTTCAGACTGTCAATGAAGTGCCTGCCTCGCAGGGCCTCGTTGAAAAGGGTCTGTTCCCGCCACTGCAGATCGGTCTCCTGGATGTCATACGACTCGGACCCGTAGTAGCCTGAGACCTCCTCCGTCCGGGAATCCGTGGCACGGACCAGCAGCGAGCTCGATTCAACACGAAAACGGTCCTCCTCCTGAAGCACGATCTCGAAGAGACCGCCGATATCGACGTCCCGACTCGTGGTGAAGGCGTCGTATGAGTGCTGAATCCCGAAATCCCGACCCTCAATGTCGATTGCCTGAAAGTAGTTCTGCTTCTCCTCGGAGTAGTCCCATCCGTCCTGAAGACTCAGCGAACCGGTAAGCCCGAGGCTGAAGGTGTCGGTGATTTCCAGCTTGTCGCGCATTGCAATACTGGTGCTGTAGTCCAGCGGGATCGTGCGCAGCGTCGGTTCCCAGTTCACGTTGAAGGACTCCGCGAGCTCCTCCCGCCGGGCGTCCTCCAGCCCGTCGCCGGTAAGGGGGGATATCCGCTTTATCTTCTCTTCCTCGTTTACCACCTCCTCCGGCAACGCCCGTGTCCCGTCGTCAATACCGAGCCAGTCCAGAGACCCGGAAGGGTCGGTCAGCCTCTCCGTGAAGGATGTGCCCTGATTGTAGGCAAGAGATGTGCTGATCTCCGTGCGCAGACGCCGGGCATATCGATCGTCCGGCAGGCCGATGGTCCGAATGGCGACGGTGCCACCTCCAAAATCACCGATTCGCTCCGAGGAGTAGGTCTTCTGTACGGCGAGACTCTCAATGACCCCGGCGGGAAAGAGATCGAGGGGAACAACGCGCTTGTCGACCTCCGGACTGGGAAGTCGTGTACCGTTCAGGAGCGAGTTGGAGTAGCGCTCGCCCATGCCGCGAACGTAGACAAAGCGGCCGTCCACGACCGTAAGTCCCGTGACACGCTGGAGCGCGCCGGCAGCGTCAGAGTCCCCGGTTCTGCCGATCTGCTCCTGACCAATCAGGTTCATAACAACATCTGAGTCACGTGTCTCTTCGATCAGGTTGGCAATGCCCCCCTCAACACGCACCTCTTCCACCGCAAAGACCGTCACCTCTCCCATATCAACTCCGGCCGGGGTCAATTCGACCGTGACCTCCGTGCTCTCCCCTTCAGGAACATTGATCTCCTCGACGTTCTGGGTTGAGTAGTCCGGATGAATTATGGAAAGGGTATGAATGCCGCTGGGAATCTCCACTGAGAAGTCACCGTCGGCGTTTGTTGTCGCTTCAACGGAGATTCCCCGGAACACGATTGTGGCCGATTCGACCGGGTCTCCGCTGTCGATATCCGTAACGGTACCTGTAAGAGTACCCGGGGGAGCATTCTCATCGATCGCTTCAGGCTGATTGGCATCCTGACCTGCTGAAGTCCCTGCGTCCGAATCAGCTTCGCCGGTTCCCGCATCTGCGGTCGATGCACCCTCGGAGGAGGCGGTGAGAATGAGCTCCGTGACCTGGCCCGCCCGAACGGAGACGTCTACCCGGGCGACCTCTCGACCTTCGTAGCGAAGCGCGAAAGTGTGAGATCCGGAAGGATGGGTGAAGTTCAGAAGCCCGTTCTGGTTGGACGTCACGATCCGGTCCGGGAGCTCAATCTGGACTCCCTCGAGAGGTGCTCCCGCCTGGGAAAACACATAGATCTGTACTTCCCCCCGATTCGACTGCGCCGCAATCGGTAGAGAAATCAGCAGCAATGCCACGGAAAGGAAGGTGTTTCGAATCAGGATATTGTGTACGCGCACGGTGTCCTCCCGGTTGTCTAGAAGTAAGAGAACTGTCGTTCTCGAACAGTTTCAATGGCGCGACGCAGCTGCGTCGCCCGCTGAAAATACTCGGATGAAGAGATTTCACTGAGATATGCAACTGCCCGGTCGAGAGCGCGATTCTGGAAGAACGCGTACGCCAGGGCGTAGCGTACGGCGTCGTCTTCGGTAGCACCGCTTCCGACCAGTCGTGGCTCCAGAGCCACTGCCTCTTCGTAGCGTTCCAGCGCCAGAAGCAGGTTGAAGCGCTGTCTGGTCTTCTTCGCCGAGTCTACGACCTGAGTATTGAGGAAGAGCGCCTTCGCCGGATCCCCGGCCCGTCGGTAGATCTCCGCCGCCTCGTGATACAGGGAAAGGTTGTACGCCGCAGCTTCCTCGATGATCGAGCCCGCCGTCCGCGGCATCTCGCGATCGAGGTAGGTCTGGGCAAGCGCAAGCTTGATCTGCTCATCTTGTGGAAAACGAATGCGACCGAGTTCAAGCACCTGAACCGCAGCGTCAAGCTGCCCACCCCGGCGGAGTGCTTCGCCCATGGCGGTGTAGACCTCCGGGCTCTGCTCCGCGTCCTGCAAATAGTTCAGGCTCTCTTCGGCGGCGGCCTGCGTCAGATCGAGTTCGAGAAGATAGGCGATCCGCTGTCGCGCCAGATCGCTACGGCTCGGATACAGCTCCCCCGCTCGGCGAAGAGTTGCCAGAGCCTCGCTTGGACGTCCAAGCTCCCATTCACTACTTGCTTTCAGGGCAAAGAGTCCAGGGAAGCGCGTAAGATTCGGCAGCTCGCTCAGTGCGTCCAGAGCCGCTTCGTGCCGGCCGAGGGCGTTCTGGGACTGCGCGAGATACGCGTAGATGCTCGAGTCCTCCTGACCGTTGCGGATGGCTTCCGTGAAGCTCGTGGCCGCCTCCTCGTAGTCACCGGTACGAAGCTGCAGCAATCCCCGAAGGGTATGGTAGCGGGCAACATCAACACCCTCAGCGCCGGGGTCCACCTGTGAAAGGGCCTGCTCTGCACGATCGTAGTTGCCGTCGCGAATCATGACGGCCGCAACGCCGACGTAGTCAACGTCCTGTCCGGCCTCCACGGGGGCGGCCCCGGAGCCGTTGCTCTCTTCGGATTGCCCACCTGCTGAGAGAGGCGGGATCGCACCAAGAAAGAGCAGGAGAATCAGCGTCGATGTCCGAATGATCAGCAGTTTCGCGCGGGTCATAGACATGATCAATTGAGCCGGAAGGGAATGGTAAGCGTTCCCCAGGTCTGTACGGGTTCTCCCTGATAGGTCGCCGGCTCGAAGCTCCAGTTCGGGACGGAGTTGCGTACCGCCTCGTCAAAGACCCCCGGGGGCTCAGACTGCAGAATCCGAAGCTTCTCGACCTGGCCGCTGCGATTGACCAACACGCTTACAACCACTCTTCCCTCTATTCCTCTCTGCTTCGCACGATCCGGATAGGGGGGCGTCGCCCGGGGAGGGACCGGAGCCTTGTCCACGGTATCCTCGGTCAAGGCCACGTTCTCGAGATCTCCCAGGAGACTCTCGGCAACTTCGGATACGCCCTTCGGTTGAAACTCCGGAATGGCAACCTGAATGCCCGAGAGGTTCGAGCCCAGATTCGGTGCCGGAGCAAGAGCCGGCTGATCGCTTCGTTGCGGTTCCCGTTCCTCGGGTTCCGGGTCAGGTTCCGGTGGTTCCGGCGGTTCCGTGGGAACGGTGAAATCGATCGCCGTGGCCTGCTCGCCCTCCTCCGGCTCTTCGAGCGGCCGATTCATGAGCACAAGCGAAACAAGGACAACGCCGAAGCCTGCCACGGTAACGAGGCCGATTCCGAGAGAGCGCAGTCCTCCACGCTTCACGCCATGGGCCATCTTCAGTTCAACTCCGTCGCGACACCCACCTCCGTCGCGCCGGCAAGCTTCGCCTGGTCAACGACATCAATGAGCAGCTCCGTCGGCGTACTGCGATCCGCGATTACAAGCACCGTGCTCGCCGACGCAATGGACAACTCATCCCGGACCAGTGTCTGAACCATCCACGAGTTCACCGGTTGCTCACCCACGTAGACGGTCCCGCCCGCGTCAATGTAGACCCGAACGCTCTGGGTCGAGGCGGTGGAGGAGGTTTGCGCACTCGGTCGTTCCAGCCCGACTTGCAGGTCTCGCACGAAAGTCGTCGAGACGGCAAAGAAGATGAGAAGGATGAAGACCATGTCGATGAGTGGCGATATGTTCAGATCTTCAACTTCGTGCTTCTTGGGAAGAAATTTCATGCGCTTCTCTCCACGTCGTATCCAGCTGTATTTGTGACCATGAGATCCTTGACCTGCTCGATGTCATCCCGGATGCGTCGTTCCTTTCTGTCGATGAGTCCGCCGACGATCATGCCGGGAATGGCAACTACCAGACCGAACTGCGTAGTGAACAGTGCCCGGGAGATCCCGTTGGCAACCCCGCCGGATTGCGAGAAGAACGTCTGATTCCCGAGGGACTCGAACATCTCGATCATGCCGTTGACCGTTCCCAGCAGACCGAGTAGCGGCGCAATCACGACGATTGTTTTCACGAGTACCCGGTAGCGTCCCACCCCCTCTTCCAGAGGAAAGAGCTCATCATCCAGATAGCGTCGAATCTCCTGACCGTGGTTGCGGCGGACTTCGAGAGCAACCTTCACGGAACTGTCGAGAAAGCCCTCAACCTCTTTCTCCGGGTTCTGCTGGTAATGCTCGATCAGCTCCCGCACCTGCAATCGGGACCCGCGCCGCACGGAAAACGCCCGGTGGCCGATCCCGTACCAGAGCAGAAGCGCGGACAGAAGAAGAGGCCACATCACAATCCCGCCCTGGTTGATGTAGCCGAGCATCTCGAGCGTCCCCGCCCGGAGGGTCTCCAGGATTCCCGCCATTACGCGCGGACCCTCTCCGCAGCCGCGGACTCGTATCCCGCCGAGACGTTGACGAGACGAAGAGCGGAGACCTCGAGGTTCGACGTGATCCGATCACTCCAGGCAGCGAGAAGGTTCCCGACCAGGAGGGTGGGAATTGCAACTGCGAGACCGAACTCCGTAGTGATGAGTGCCTCGGAGATTCCTCCCGACAGCAGTCCCGGATCACCCGTTCCATACTGGGTGATGACGTCGAAGGTCGCGATCATTCCCGTAACGGTTCCCAGCAGACCGAGAAGCGGAGCAACCGCAGCGAAGACCCCCAGGGCTGAACGGAAACGGTCAAGGGCCGGCTGCTCGTTCAGCACGCTCTCGGAAATGAGGTCTTCAATTCTAGAAGGATCATGCTCTATCCCTTTGACCGTCGTAGCAAGAACGCGCCCCTTTGCTCCGGGCAGGTTCTTCGCAGCCCGATACGCCGCTGTGAAGTTCCTCTGCTCGACCAGGTCCGCGATCTCACCAATGCTCTTCCGGTTCCCGCGCCCCACCACCACGAGCGATACAATGCGAAGCAAAATGAACAAGAATGCAAACACGCCAATGGCAATGATCACGATACCGATGACGCCGGCAGCCTCGACTGACTCGCGGAAGGTCGTCCCGGTTTGTACTTCAACGAGCTCGTCGAGAGACTCGTAGAGGAAGATCGGCAGTGAGGCCGCTCCGCTCCTTCCCCGCTCTGCGAGGGCTCGGGCCGTCGGAGCGGTGTCCTCTTCTACGAGACGCAGTCGCCCGCTCCCGGCAGGGGCAAGGGTGCCCGCGGCGGCCTGGCTCACACCAAAGCTGGCGATCCGTCCCACATGTACGACCTGTCCCTGCACCTCTTCGCCGTCTTCGAGGAAGAAGGTGCCGTCCTCGGCCGAAATGCTCCCGAGCCTGTCCAGCGTCGAGAAGGCCTGATCGAACACGTACCCAAGTTCGGCGAGGAGACGATCCTGCCTGTTCAGCTCCTCGACATCCTGATCGCTCGCTTCCGAGAAGGGCGGTACACCGTGCTCCGACAAGCGAGAGCTCGCCTGTTGCGCGACCTGCTCCAGCGCTGAGTCTGCATCCTGCGTGTCTGCGGCCTCGTCCTCTGCCGCCCGAAGATCTTCCTGACGGGCATCCACCGACTGATTCAGCCGGATCAACTGCGTCTCGAGCTCCTCCAGACGTGCCCGGGCGGCGGCGACGCGCTCCTCACCGTCGGAGCGAACCTCCTCCAGGCGTTGCTCCAGCAGACGTATTTCATTGTCCAGAAAGACGAACTCACGCTGGTATGCCGAGACGAGAGGATCCGTCCGGCTTGATTGCTCGCTCTCGGAGCTCGTGTCCTGGGCAAAAACCGTGGCCGACGGAAAAACCAGAACCAAAGCGACAAGAGTCAGCGGGAACCATACATGTGTGGGCTGTTTTCGCATCATCTCGAGTGCCCCTCGGCATAGGGATTCGGGATCTCGAAGAAGCCTTCACGAAGGTTTCGCCGCAGGGACTCGAACAGGTTCGCAATCTGCTCTTCTTCTTCCCGGCCGGCCGCCAGCTGGTAGCTCCAGCCACCGTCGGTCGGCACGGCATATCCGGAGCGGCCGTCAAAGGTACGGAAGTAGAGGAGGACGGTCCCCAGTCGCGCAACGTCGGCGAGCTTCGATTCCCCCTCTACGGTGATAGTCTGCTGGTAGACGCCGGATTCGGTCGCCAGGCGAAACTCGGAGTCGACCATGTTCCAGAGGCGGGTGATCGCCGTGGTGTCCTCGATATTCCCATCCGTCATGAGCCGCTCCAGCGTATCGACGGCGCCAAGACGCTGGGAAACCTGGAAGGGAAGCGCACTGTTAATGTGCCCGCGAAGCTGCGCAATGGTCTGATTCGCCAGGGGTTCCACCCCTTCGACACTGCCTTCGGCCTGCTGGATCTGGCTTCGGGCGTCCTCCAGATCCTGCTCAATCTGTGAAAGGCGAAGCTCCTGCCGGTTAATCTGCGTTTCGACGTCGGCGGTCTGGGTGGCCAGGGAGCGCAGCTCCTCGTTGTATTCGGTCTTGGCCAGTTCGAGCTCATCCGACAAGGACTCCAAACGTGCACGTTTCTGCGCGATCTGCGCGGCGAGGTTCTCCAGAGTACTCTGATTGCTCTGTGCCCGGGCGACCGGCCCGACCGCGGTCAGTGCCAGCAGCACTGTCGCGAGTCTTCCGATCCATGGGCCTGATGTGCGCGTGTTTCTATACATGTTTCTCCGAAATCCTCATTCTGAAGATTGAAGGCCCGTGCCTTCGCGGACTTCCAACACAGCCGACGCTCCCCGGCGCCGGTTCTGTAAGAACCCGGCGAAAGCGGCACGACCGACACCGGACAACGCCGGACGCCGGTCGTGCGCATGACTCACTTGTTCTCGGGTTGCGGGCCGACACCAGACGCCTGCCCGGCCCCGGTCCGCGGCACCCGAATGCCCGGGAACCCTAGTTGTCCGGGAACGAGGTCCAACCATCCCACCAGGCGGTCGTCCCGTCGTAGGCACCAATGTAGTCGGTGTCGTCGAGGTCATTCCCCGCGGGGTCAGTGGCGGGTATAGTCACAGCGGTACCGTCGTTCGGCTGACTTTCGAAGTTGAAGGAGTACTCCCCACCCGAGAGCGTCGCCTTTCCGCCTTGAACTCCGGACGTGTCGGCGTCACCCGTCTCGGTCAGGCCCGTATCGTCGTAGGTACCGCCGTAGGCAACCACGCCGTCGTATTCGATCGTGGAGTTCTCGTCGGCGAGCTCATCCGTGGCGACGGGCTTATCGTCCGCGTCGTCGGTCATCTCGATCACGGAGTTGTACATGTCGTACTCGGCGTTGCTCTTGAAGCGGAAACCGGAGGAGGTGGCGCTGGAGCCGATCGCGGTGATGTTGGCCAGGACGGCGTTTGCCGGCGCGAAGATGTCGGTCGCGTCGCCGTCTGCCTCAATCAGGGAGCCGGCGCTTGTGGGATAGTGCTGGAGGATGGCGTACTGGGCCGAGCCGTTCCATCCGTCGTCTCCGTCAAGGGTGTCGTCCTGGTTGCCGGTACCGACGTAGTACTTGACCTGGACACTGCCGCCGAAGAACTCAATGCCGTCGTCGGCGTTCTGGTGTACCTGGATGTACTCAACCGTCGTCCCGCTTCCGACACCCTGGAAGACGATTCCGTTCAGCTCGTTGTCCGGGGAGAAGAGGGTACCGGCAAACTGTACGCGGACGTACTTGATGGTACCGCTGTTGTCGTCGTCGATGGAATCTTCACCACCGCCGTACTGGCCCGTACCGCCTTCGCCTTCGGCGTAGCCGCCCTGCACCCGGGCGTATCCGTTGAGGATCAGGCCGCCCCAGTCACCGGCGGCGCGCTCGCCCGCGGGCTTCAGGGAGGTGAAGGTGATCGGCTCGCTGGCGGTACCCTCCGCGTCAATTTTCGAGCCCCGGGTAATGATCAGAACGCCGGGAGTCTCGTCGTCGACCTCGCCCTTGATGAGGGTTCCCTCTTGAATGGTCAGCGTGTTGCCAGCGGCATTGTCGGGATCTTGAGCATTGTTGCCAATGAAGACCGCGTTGCCGAGGATCCAGGTCTTGTCATTGGTGAACTCAATGTCTTCCTCGAAACGGCCCCACACCAGGATCTGATCGGTGTCGTCGTCGTTCTCGGCGAAATAGCCGCCGGCCTCATCCACGTAGGTAACGGTGTAGCCTTCGACATCCGGAGATGCATCCCCGACGGCAAGGGCTTCATCGGTATCGTCGGTGGTGTCGTCGCCGCCGAGGAGGTCACACCCCGAAAGGACGACCAGCGTGCTTACAAGCAGAATGATGAAGAGTTGCAGATAGCGTTTCATCAATTCCTCCTTACAAAGATTTGCGTCTCAGTAAGCTGGCGACTGGTTAGGAAGATGTGAGGGGTATGCTACTTTTCAGTTAGGGGAGCGTTTGAATTTTGTTAGATCGTCAGCCCGTCGTGAGCGATAGGTGGTGCCGACGTTGTAGCGGTCTCCACGGCGTCCAAACTCTAGAGGAACGCTAACGAAACAGGCGGGGGAAC